>JAZLMD010000103.1:0-3847 GCA_045598465.1 Acidaminococcaceae bacterium
CGTCCCTCCCCAAGCAAATTGATTTTATGACCGTTAGCTAAAGTGTAGGCAGTAATGTTCTTCCTCACTTCGTAAGGTTTGGACACACTCAACGCCTTCAACTCCGGAATATTTATTTCCACGTCAAAATGTCCGGAATTGCAGAGAATGGCTCCGTCCTTCATTAAGGGATAGTGCTTGCCCCGGATGACATCCCGGCAGCCAGTGACAGTAATAAAAATATCACCATATTTGGCCGCTTTGTCCATGGGCATCACTTGAAATCCGTCACACACCGCTTCAATGGCTTTTACCGGATCAACCTCAGTAACCACAACTCTGGCCCCCATGCCCTTGGCCCGCATAGCTATACCCTTGCCGCACCATCCGTAACCTGCCACCACCACCGTTTTACCGGCAATGGCCACATTGGTTGTACGGACGATACCGTCCAAAGAACTTTGTCCTGTACCGTAACGATTGTCAAAAAGATATTTGCAGGTGGAGTCGTTCACCGCAATCATGGGGAACCGAAGTTTGTTGGTTTTGTCCAAGGCCTTCAAACGATGCACTCCGGTGGTGGTTTCCTCGCTGCCTCCCCAAATCTCAGGTGCCTGCTTGATTCTTTTGCCGTGAAGCATATTCACCAGGTCTCCCCCGTCATCAATTATGAGAACCGGATGGGTATCCAGGGCACAGGCCAAATACTTGTCATATTCCCTGACGGTGCAACCATGGGTGGCGTAGACCTCCACCCCCTGTTTTACCAGTGCCGCCGCCACCTCGTCCTGAGTGGAAAGGGGATTGGAACCTGTCACCACCACATTGGCCCCGCAATCCTTCAAAAGCAGTGCCAAATTGGCGGTTTTGGCCTCCAAATGAATGGTAATGACCATATTGATGCCCTGAAAAATTTTCTTTTCAGCATACTTTTGACGCAAATAGGTCAAAAGTGGCATATACTCCCTGGCCCAGGCAATCTTCTGCTCCCCCAAAGGAGCCAGCTTCAAATCTTTGACAATGCTTTTCATATTCTCAATCCTTTATTACGTCAACGAAACAGATTGGCAATCCAACCTAAAATTCCCACCACAACAATACCCACTATATAGTAGGGCAGCACTGCAATAAACATCCCTAAAAACAGTGCAATTATAACTATCGCAACCAAAGTCCAAACACCGCAGCCGCTGCTGGTATGGACAGAAAAATGACGGAACCCGCCGAAATTGCTTTCCCTTTCCATCCTGTCCCGGAACACATCCCTTTGGGAATCGTTGTAATCATGGGCATTACCGTTTTCATCTATTGTAGTGCCTGTGAAGGAATCCCGTTCCTCCCTGCTTAAAATTTTTTGTTTTTCTTCATCCATATCGTTTTTCCTTTAACTTCAGTGAACCCTGTGGTTTCGCTTCGCATTAGGCATTAGGCCATAGGCGTTAGGCATTAGGGTTTAGTAAAATTCCTTCACTCCTCAACCCTGAAACGACCTGCTTAGCCCTTTGCCTTATTGAAAATAGCTACATGCATCAAAAGGAACCCCTCTTCGTTCACATAACGTGGATCATACTTTTTAATGCCCAGCATTTCTTTCATTTCCTTCATCACCCTTTTAATGTCTTTATCCATACTTTTCAAATCCTTATCAACTTGGGCGGCCTTGCGGTAACTGTAGACACCGCAAAGCTCCACATAAATCCTGCTGACAGCAATGGCCAGTACGGTAGCATCTTCCGTCCTCTCTTCTTCCTCAGAAACGGGTATGGATTGAACATCTGCCCAAATCTGAGTGGCCAACTTCAAATCATTGGGTGTGAACAAATCATGGGTAAAAATATCAGCCAAAATGGGAGACAAAAAATCGTCTTTAGGCAGTTTGGCCGGTTTGTAGTGGAATGTCCCCACATCCAAACCCTCATCCAGAGCAACATCATGCAGCAAAAGTATGGGCAAATTTCTTATCAAAAGCTGATTATTCTCAATAAATTCGTTCCAGCTGCAGCGCCCCCCTTTGCGGACGGAATAGTACTTTTTGTCCATACGCAGCAATTCCAATAATTTTTTTTGTTGTTCCTTGTTAAAACTGATACCCCGAACAAAATTTACCACCAAGCCGTCATCACAGAAGAAATGGGCGCAGAATAATACATTTTTGTATTTGATATCTTCATCAACTGGAAGGGTTATGACAATGCTTTGCTGCCGCAAAATATCCACCACACTGTAAAGTCCGGGGCCTAATTTTTTCTTAATAACGAACAGCACCAGTTTGGCCATAGTGAGTTCTTTCAAGACCTGTTTGAAGCTATAGGAGTATTTGCCGCTAATATCTTTGGATACTTTTTCGTACAAATCAAAAATCAAAGGTTTCCCCGTATTCAACAATTTATAGTCAAAAAGAAAATAGTCCAAAAATCCCTGATGGGATTCCTCCCTCGTCGCCAGGGAGATTCCGTCTCCAAACACAGAAACATAAATGTTCTTGGCCCGGCGGTAATCATCAGGATACTGTTTTTCCAAATAATCGCCCTCAATCAAATCCAAAAATTTGGTCATCTGGTTGCCAATATTCACAAAAATTTTACTGGCCAAATCCGCAATGCTCCGGTCATTGTATTCCTCAAAATCGCCGGTAAAAAAGCCATCTTTGTCAATGGGCATTTTTTTCACTTCCATCAGTTTCTTCTGAGCAAAAACCATGGAGTTATTGTGGGTAATGCACTTCATGTCTTCCAGATGTTTGTAAAAATTACAAATGGTTTGTAAATAAAACTTGATCCCCTCTTCGGTGGGTTCAAAATCCCCGATATTCCGGAAACACCAGCCCACAGAAATAATGGCCTCATCCGGAGTAATATCACCGGGTAAGGTCTCAGAATAGCCCAGGTAGAACAAAAAACTCAAAATACAATTCCAAGTTCTTATCAAATGTTCCTGGTCATCCGTCTTCCAACTTTCCCTGCGGAGGAAAGTCACCACAGAATCCTTCTTCAGCACCCTGTTCCACTCTGGATCCATGCCGTAAAATTCCTCTATGAAATCAAAAACATTATCTTCTCTCACCATAGTCACTTTCTTCACTACTACTTCCTCTTCTCCAAAGTCAAAATTCTATCCAAAATCTCATGGGCAACCTGCTCCTTGGTCATTGGTTCCAATTCATCAATATTTCCCATGGGGTCAATAATTTTTACAATATTGGTGTCCACATTGAACCCTGCTCCAGGCATAGTAACATTGTTGGCCACTATCAAGTCCAAATTCTTCTCCTCAATTTTTTTCTTAGCATATTCCTCTAAATTTTGGGTCTCCGCAGCAAAACCCACCAAAATCTGGTGTTTTTTTAAACTGCCCAACTCCTTCAAAATATCAGGGTTTTTGTCCAAATCAAGGGAAATGCTGTCCTCATCCTTCTTGATTTTGTTTTCCGCCATAATATGTGGCCGGTAATCCGCCACTGCCGCCGCCTTGATGACAATATCCGCACTGTCATAGGCATTCAAACAGGCCTGACGCATTTCTTCGGTGGATTCCACCTGCACAAAACAGGCATCAATGGGCGGAACTTCACGGCTGGGGCCGGAAATCAAAGTTACTTCTGCCCCGCGGCTTATAGCGGCCCTGGCAATGGCATAACCCATCTTACCGCTGGAACGGTTGCCAATAAACCGTACAGGATCAATGCCTTCCCTGGTTCCCGCCGCTGTAACAAGAATATGCTTACCTGCAAAATCACCAAAATTTAACCGCAGAACCATATCAATATGCTCCATCAATTCCTGGGGTTCCGGCAAACGTCCGGGACCGACCTGGCCGCAAGCCAGTACACCCTCATCCGGCTCAACTATAACAACATTTTCACGCTCAT
>JAZLMD010000104.1:0-2087 GCA_045598465.1 Acidaminococcaceae bacterium
CCCTCAACCCTGTTGACTGATGGCTCAACCCTGACACCTGGAGCGGAGCGATGTAGCGGAAATCCCCAGTCACTTCGTGACAGCCCCTTTACAAAAGGGGACAAGGGTCAGCACTCTGCGGACTTTCTTTATTCTGATCACAGGAACATTCCACCACAATACTGATGAAAAATAGCTGCTTGACAAAAAATTATAGAGTATATACAATATAAATATCATAGAGATACGATTTGAATGGGATGAGAAGAAAAATAAGATAAATATCAACAAGCATGGGGTTGACTTTAATGAAGCATGTTCTGTGTTTGACGATATAGATGCTTTGGTGATTCCGGACAAAGAGCATTCTGTGGTGGAGGATCGTTTTTTAATCCTTGGATTGAGCAGTTTTGCCAAGTTGCTGGTGGTATGTCACTGTTACAGGGTCAGTGAATCGGTGATTAGAATTATTTCGGCACGTAAGGCGACCAGGAATGAGATGGCACAATATGAAGGGAGGAAATAGTATGAGAGCAGAATATGATTTTTCACAGGGAATTAAAAATCCCTATGTAAGGGCTGCAAAGAAGCAGATTACGATAAAGGTAAATACGTCCGTTATCGACTATTTTAAAAATATGGCGACAGATAGTGGTATTCCTTACCAAACCTTAATTAATATGTATTTGACAGATTGCATGCTCCATAAACGTAAGTTGCAAACATCCTGGTAAAGCAGAGGGCCGGTAAAAAGTAAAAAGTCAGTGCTATGCGAACTTCTTGCCTTCCCCCTGGGGGGAAAGTGCTGATCGTAGCGAAGCGGATGAGGGTGAAACTTTGAAAAGAACGCAACAAGTCCGCATACCGCTGACCTTCCCTGAACCCTGTTGGCCAATGGCTGACCCCTGTTGGCTGTTGGCTCAACCCTGACACCTGGAGCGTAGCGACATAGTGGTGGGGTCGCTCACTACGAGTTAAAAGTTATAAGTTAAAAGTTGTAAATTAAGGGCAAGATTGATTTTTATAACTTGACAAAATCTAAGAATTGTAGTACATTCGTAATACAGAGGTGATAAAATGGCTATGGATGCAACTGTACAAATTCGCATGGATGGTGTGTTGAAAGAAAAAGTTGAAAAGCTCTATAAAGATATGGGGTCTTCTTTTGCAGAGGCAGTACGCATGTTTGCCCGGCAGAGTGTTGCGGAGGGAGCAATGCCTTTCAGACCGCAACTGCAATCCACGGATAATCTGACGTCAGATGATGTGGATAATATTCTTGGTGCCAGCAAGCGGGATATGTTGAACGGTGATGTTTATACATTAGATGAAGTAGTTGGAATGATGGAGAAAAAATATGCCAAGAAGCAAGCGGTATAGTGTTGTAATCACAGAAACTGCGTTGCGTATGATGGATGAAAAATACCGTTATGTTGCCAATTTTCTTTTTGAGCCGGAAACCGCCAAACGATGGCTTATCCGTATGAGTAGTTTTTTGAAGAAGGAACTTTCTCTTTTTCCTCGTAAGTATCCTGTTCATCGTAAGGAATGGTACGGCGACGTTTATCATATAGTTTGTTTTCACAATGATGTTATTATCTATGATGTGGATGATGAAAGTCATTCGGTACACGTGGATTTGGTGACAACCAAAGGTCGCAATCTGGAACGTTTGGCAGAGTTGTTTATGGATGGCAAAGATGTAAGCGGTTACAGTGACTAACTTACTAATGTCATCAACCTTCAAGGCAAAAAAGTTAGAAGTTAAAAATAAGAAGTTGTAAATTAAGCGTAAGATGTTCCTTTGATTAGAACAGGAAAGTGGGCGGAGTGCGAACTCTCGTCCGCCTCTTGAGGGGCGGGGGACCGCCTATAGGAGCGTGTTGGCGGTGGTGGGGTGACGACAAGAAGACGTTAAGCCAGCATCGCAGTGACTTTCCTTGAACACTGTTGGCTGATGGCTCAACCCTGACACCTGGAGCGGAGCGACGTAGGGGGACGGGTTCTTGCCGAAGGCAAGGTTCCGCACCCGGGCAAAGCACAGCTTTGCACATTAAAGTGTTAAGCGTTAAGAAAAATCGGTAGCAAAAAGTTCCTTCGTTCAAAAG
>JAZLMD010000105.1:0-6385 GCA_045598465.1 Acidaminococcaceae bacterium
GGGTTCAGGATTGAGGGTTGAGCCAACAGCCACCAGGGTTCAGTGGGGTCACTGCAATGCGGACGTTTTGTCTTCTTGTCGTCACCCCACCACCGGCCACCGGATAAACTTATCGTCGGCACCGCCCCTTTAGGGGCGGACGAGGGGTCGCACTATCCTAACTTCCCTGCTATAATCACAGGAACATCTTACCATAATTTATAACTTCTAACTTATAACTTCTAACTCGTAGCGAGCGACCCCTCCACCACACTTCGTGTGGTCCCCCGCCCCACGCCTGGGGCGGAAAAACTTTCGTACACCGCCAACTTTTCTGGCTCTAATCACAGGAACATCTTACCTTTAATTTACAACTTCTAACTTATAACTTCCAACTCGCAATGTCGCTTCGCTCCAGGCCATAGGCATTAGGCATTAGTGAAGTCACTGCGATGCGGACTTGTTGCGTTCTTGCCGTCACCCCACCACCGGCCACCAGATAAACTTATCGCCGGTCCCCCGCCCCTCAAATGGGCGGACGAGAGTTCGCACTCTGCTAACTTTTTCTGCACAAATATTGATAACCGCAATAGGCACACTGGTTTGCATTACAGTCAAAATCTGCTTCTGTGTGCTTTTTTTGTATTTCCCGTGCCGTCTCTATCGCCTTTTTATAGTACTTTTGCTGCCCTTCAGTTGATAATGATTTCGGTTGCAGATTTTGCAAAAAATGTAAATTCAGCTCGCTGACCTTCGCTCCCCTATACATCTTTTCCACCGCTTTGGCATATATGGCCAACTGCATAATATAACCTTCGTTCTCCTTGTCCGGCATGGCACCGGTCTTGTAATCAACAATGCCATAGGTGCCGTCTGCTTTTTGATATACACAGTCCATAACACCTTGGAAAGATATTTCATCATCAAGGGGCAACTGAAACTTTACTTCCCGGTCATGCTGCTTGGGAATTTGTTTGAATAATTCACTGTTGACGTAGTTGACAAACAAGGTTTTGGCGAAAGCAACCCCTCCGTCAGCTTCGCCGACACCTTCCCTAACCGGGAGGCAAGAATGCACCCTATGCAATGCCACATTCCAGGCCGCATCTGTATTCCCTTCATAATACTCCAAGGCATTGTGGATTAGAGTGCCAATCTGGGCCGGAGTGAGGCCGTTCCCTGACACCTGACACCTGACACCTAACACCTCAATTTCCGGCAAACCGCATATATGACGGTAATAATAAGACCGGGGGCAATGCAAATAGGTTTGCAACATAGTGGGGGTAAAAGTAATACGGCTGGGAACAAAAACCTTGTCATCCTTCCATTGTCCGCTGAACCCCGAACCCTGAACCCCCAATTCACCGTCCCTTAACCCTTGTACCTCAACCCCGGCCCCCTGCTCCCGAATAGTGCCATCCACCAGATTTTCCAACTGTTGCCAATCCACACGGGGTTTACGTTGACGGCCGGTAGGGGGGATTTCAATTTCTTCGTGTAAAGCCCGCCACAACCAGGCCCCGGCGCTGGGCTTGGCCAAACATTTCTCCAAATTGTGGGTGCTGGCGCTCATATACAGGTATTTCTTGGCCCGTGTCATGGCCACATAAAGCAAACGCCGTCTTTCAAAGGCATCCTGCTCTTTTTCCTCCCCTTCACCCCGGGGCTTTTCCTCCGAGAGAAAGGGAACAAAGACGCAGTCAAAGCCCAATCCCTTGGACTTATGAACCGTCATAATTTGCACCATATCTTCACTGGGCAAATTGGCCGCCGTCTCGTTGCTGGTGGACATGGTCTTTTCCAACAAATCCAGCCACTCCCCCAAACCGCATACCTTGCCTTCGGCGTAATCCAAAGCCATACTTTCCAGCTTCAATACATTGGCCAATTTTTGCTCACCATTGGGCTGATTTAACAATACCCTGGTGAAATCAAAGGCAGTTGCCGCCCGTTGCCACAAATCCGGCAAGCCCACATTTTGGGCCGTTGCGGATAAACTTTGCAAAACCCTCCCCGTCTGTTGTAACTTAACACCCAAGCGGTTATCCGTCAAATAATCCAGCAAACACCCCTCCGTCAACCGGCACAGGGCAGTTATTTCCACATCACTGGCCCCCACAAAAGGACTGCGTAAAAATCCCAACAGGGCCAGGTTGTTTTCTTTATTCCGCAACACCCGGAACAAATTCAGCACATCATAAATTTCCTGTTGCTGATAAAACCCGGAACCGCCAATACAAACATAGGGAATATTCCTGGCAATCAGATGTTCAACCAGCAAGGACAAATTGGTCCGCCGTGTCAGCAGCACCGCCATGGATCCGTATTTTATGCCCTCTTGGGCCAAACCCTGAATATGTTTGGCCACCTCTGCCGCTTCCTGTTCCAACAAGCACTGACGTTTTTCATTCCATTTGCCGGTCAAGTTCTCACCGGTGAAAAACTTCATCACCGGCCAGCGGGTGGGCTGTTCTTCGCTGTCCACATTTTGGGGTGCCGGATTCAGGGCCTCAAACCCGTCCTTCTTAAACATAAAATCCTGGTCAAACACATGGTTGGTCAGTGCCAAAACCTTGTCCGTACTGCGGTAGTTGGTGGTCATGGAAAACACCTTGCCGCCGCCATTTTTGATAGTGTTCTGCACCTCTTCAAACAAAGATACCTGGGCGCCACGGAAGCGATAGATGGATTGTTTTTTATCACCTACTACAAAAAGTTTTTTGCCGCAAAGCTCCGAACCTAAGTTTTGCAAGTCCTTGGGGTCCTGACACAAAAGGTACACCAGTTCCCGCTGTCCCTCATCCGTATCCTGAAACTCATCCACCATAATGTAGCGGTACTGCCTCTGATAGTGGTGCCGTACCTCCGGATAGTTCCGCAACAATTCCAAACAACGCCGGTGTACATCCCCGTAGCTCAAAATATCCTGTTTCCGTTTCTGCTTATCCGCAAAACCATCAAAAGCGGCCTGCAAAGCGTCATAATCCTCCGCACTTTCGCCAATTGTCAGGGGCTCGTGCTTCAACAAAGCATCCCTGATTTTCCAAGGGTCATGGGCCCCCATCAAATTCAACAAATGCTCATCCCTGGAGGCAACCCGCTCCAGCAAAAATCTGCGGACAAAGCCCTCCATCAGCACCTGATATTCCGCCGGGTCCATCACTGCATACTGGGGGTCAACCCCGGCCTCCACCGGATGCTCCCGCAAAATCTTACCCTGCAAAGAATCCATGGTCACAATCTGGGCATGCTCAAAATTATCCAAATAGGTCTGTAACTCCGGGGTGGAGGGCGTCTCTTCCTGCAAATAGGAACGCACCCGCTCCCGCATTTCCAGTGCCGCCATTCTGGTGAAGGTGATGCAAAGAATGTTATTTAAATCCAGTTTCCTGTCATTCCGCAAATGATGCTCCAAAGTGTAGACATATCGCCAGGCCAAACTGGTGGTCTTGCCGCTGCCGGCCCCGGCGGATACCGCCACATTACAATCCAAAGTGTTGATAATGGGATTGGTCAAAAATTCATTCTTCACCCTTATCATCTCCCTTCAACAAACCCTGACGGCAAATAGCGGCATAGACGCAATACCGGGGGTTGCAGTCCCTGGCCCTGCGGATATCAAAATCACCCCGGGCAATCTGCTCTGTATATTCTTTCAATGTTTCCACAAAATTTTCATCCAAATTCCGCATAACGGCCTTCCGCCCCCTGATACTCAAATACTCCCCTTCACAGGTCAAACCGCTCCAATCCTGAACCTCCGTCAGTACCTTTGTCAATGCCAACTGATAAATCTTCAACTGCATATCCGCCGCCGGCTTGGGCAAAGAGCCGCGCTTATAGTCCACCACCTTATAACCCGCCAATTTGCCGTCTTCATGAATACTGTCCACCCGGTCAATACGGCCCCTGAAAGCCACATTTCCATCCCAAAATTGCACCGGACCAAAGTTCCGTTCCGTCTTAAAGAAACTGTATCTGCCATTTTCCCACTGGCTTTCAAAATCAGTTTCAAACCAGGCCAAAAGCGTAGCCCTCGTCTTTTCCAACTGCTGGCACTGGTAATCGCTCAATCCCTGCAAATCCTTTTTCGCTTCATCAAAGGCACTTAAAAAATCCTCTTTTAATTCCCTAAAAACCCCCTCTTTATCAGGGCCCAACTCCTGATAACGCTTGATTCGTTGCCCCGTCTCGTCACAATGGACCTGCATATATTTTTGTACATAAATTTCCAAAGTCCGGTGCATCAAAGAACCGTCCGACAGGGGGGACAAATCGTCCTCGTCCTCATTATAGAGTCCACGCCCCCACACCTTTTCCACCATGTAGGCAAAGGGACACTTGGCATAATTTTCAATCTCCGTAGCACTGTACACCGGCCGGGGCTTCTGTCCCCAGGCCCCAATCACACCCAAAAACTCCGGCTTGCCGGCGCAACGTTTCTTATCCACGTCAAAATATTCGCCGTTATCAACTCCACAAATTGTGTTGGCCAACACAATCTCCCGTCGGCTCATGGGCCGGCACTTCTGTTCCCTAACCAAACGGCTCCGCCAATCCTCCGCCGGCAACTTATATAAATTCATCAGTGCCAGAACATAACTGCAGGGGCCCTGCTCCGTGGTCTCTGTCCAACTGAACACCACCTCACCCGCCACCGTCTGTAACAACAGCAACAGATAATAATCATTCTGACTGTACTTCTCCCGGGCAGTGGTCAAATCAAAATCGATGCTCTTCAAAAAACTCCTCTGACTGTCGCTATAAATCCAATTTTCACGTAACGGTTCCGGGAACTCCCCTTCATTCATCCCCAACACAAACACATATTCAAAACTGCGGCCCAAAGCCCCCATCAAATCCGTCAGCACCACGCCCCGCTCCGCACCCCTGGTCAAAGTAATCTGGGTATGGCGGAACAAATCCGTCAAATGCTGCTTAAAATCCACCACCCTCAACACCTGACGGGCGTCACCACAAAGCTGATAACTCCGCACCAGCTTATCCAAACACTCAATAATAGCGGACCTGGTCTGCAACACGGTCTGCAACTCCGTCATATCAATCAGCCCCCGGGCATACTTCCCACCCAATGTGGTCTCCAAATTGGCAGAATTCAGCCGTTCCTTGACCTGGTCCGCCAACTCCTTCGCCGTACCCTGGGCGGTCAAACTATCTAAAACCAATTGGCACAGGGGTTGCAAACCCAGCACGGACTGATTGGGCAATACCACGGGAACGCCATACTCCCGGCACAAACGCTCTGCCCCGCTGAAACTGCGTAAATCCTTCACCACAACAGCAATCTTCTCAGCCGCCACCCCCTTTGCCAGCAAATCCTTCACCTGACGTAAGGCCCCCATCAGCTCATCCTCATGACTGGCGAACTTGCGGAAAACGACCTGCTTATGACCATCGGCAAAGGCCTGCAACTCCTTCTTAAAATCCCACACCTCATCATGTTCCCACCGGGCCTGCCTGCCCAACTGAGCCACAAACCTCCGTTGCAACTGGTTAAGAAAAGGCATATCCGACAAATAGAATTGTTGATTTTCCGCAAAACTCTTTTCCGTCTCATCGGCAACCTGTAACAGGGCCGTAGCCAAAGCATACTGGCCCTCCAAATCATATAAATTATGCTCCTGCAAATAAACCAAATAAGCGCTGAACAACAGCACAATATCCCGGTTTTTCTCCACCGGAGCGGCTATAACATCATCCTGTCCCGATTGGGCCTCCGTCTGCCAATCCTGAAAAACCCTGGCCAGCTCCTCCCCACTCACCACATTACAACGGCGCAACTCCGTGAAAAAAGCGGTCAGTTCCCTGACCAACCCTTCCTTATCCGACAATTTGTTGAAATATTGCAACTCATCCTTATAATTCTGCAAAAGCCGGGCTACAATCAGCTCCTGGGTCTTACGGTCCACCAAATCAAAATTGGCCCCGGTGAACTCATTTACCACCCGGGTGGCCAGCGTGTCCAAACCGATACACTTCACCATATGATGAAGTTTCACTTCCCGCTGCAAACCGGAATTGGGCAACACCAAAACCCCGGCACCGTAGGGCAGCGCCTCCAACTCCTTTATATACTCCTGCCGTTTCTCGCTATAGTTAATCATTATGCCTCCTGACACCCATTATACCCTAACCCGCAAAATCAAACTTGGCCTTCAAACTCCTCACAAATACACCTGAGCGTAGCATCAAGTTTGCCCATAACAAATTCCCTATATTCCGGTTTTACCCCAAAATACACCTCCGCAATGGAACCGGTAATAGCCGCCAAAGTATCGCTGTCACCCCCCAAGGAAATGGCATTACGGATGGCATCCTCAAAATCTTCCGCCTCTAAAAATGCCTGAATTGCCGGCGGCACTGTACCCTGACAGGACTCATT
>JAZLMD010000106.1:0-3391 GCA_045598465.1 Acidaminococcaceae bacterium
ATCATGTACGTTCATATCCAATCCCACCTTGGCATTGCCTTTGGAGTCCCCCTCATCCTTCCGCACCAATTTGTAGCGGCTGCGACTGATTTTCAAAAGCCGGGTATTGGCATAGGCCAAAATCCTGTCAAAATATTCCTGTTGCATATAGGTCTCGAAGCTGATTTTGGCAGCGGAAACAGTGTTTAAATTGCCACTCAAAGTCCTGTAGAGATTATCCATTTCTCCCAATTGTGCAGATATTTTTTTCATCTCTTCCTGTTTTTGCATAATGCTTTTGATGGCCTGTTTGTTGATTGTTTGTCTTGCCTGAACCCTCTCCAATTGTTCCCTGACCTCATTCGTTGCCAAATCATTTTCTTTTATTTGCTCAGAAATACTATCCGGTTTCAGCTTGTTGTCCAACCCGGCCAATTCGTCCTGCAAGGTCTTAATCTGACCGGTAATTCCCGCCGCCTGTTCCCTGGCCCTGACGGCCGCCTCCTGCACCCGGATCTGGAACTGCTCCAAATTTTCCTGTGCCTTCATGCCCAGTTCGGCTTTCTTTTCTATGCCTTTTCTTTCCGTTTCTTTCTTGATGATGGATTGTTTTTGGCTGTCCCCCACAACTTTTTGGTTGATTGTCTCCACATCATCACCCAAATCCCTCCCATAATACTCCGTAGCCAGTTCCAAATATTTTTGCAGGGAATCCCGTTTCACCTGCTCCACTTTTTCCTTGTTGCCCAAAATATGATGATATTTGGCATCCGCATCTTTCCAATCTTTCTCCGCCCACTCAACATCTTCCTTGGTGCAGGAATCGGTCCCCAAAACTGCAGGAGCCGGATGGAGCAATGAGCCGCAGACAGGGCAGGGCTCTCCGTCTGCCAGGGCCTTAGCGATAATCCCCGCCTGGGATTTGATGAATCTTCCGTACATCTGGTCATAGTGTTTCCGTTTTTCCAAAACAGCGGCGGCAACACGCCTGATTTGTAAATCCATACCCTCCGCCTCCTGTTTTGCCTTAAAGTACCTGCGATACCCTTCATTAATATTGCCCAAATCCTTCAAACAGCTTTCCGCCCTTTGCCACTCCTCCCTCAACTCCATGAAGAAGGCAGTGGCCTCCCCAGCCCTCTCCGCCTCCTGTTGCGCCTTGGCTGCCTCAGTGTCCAAATCCTTCTTTTTCTGTTGCAAACGGGTCAGATTCTGCTCCTTAATATCCCTTTCCCTGGCCTTTTCCAAATCCAGTTTCAGCTGCACTTCCTTTGTATGCAACCGCTGCCTTTCCCCATCAAATTTAGCCAATAAAGCACTGTCCACCCTATCAAATTCTTGCAAAAGATTTTCCATTTTCTCCACATCAAGGAATTGCGCCTCCTGCAACTCCCTCAGTTCCAGGTCAAATTTTTCATCACTGGCAGTAATCTCGTGAAGTTTTTCGTTGATGTCACGTTTGCAGGCGGCGTAAGCGGTGCTGAGTTTGCCGTTTTCCTCTTTCACCCCCAGCTCCAAATGCACATATTTGTTGGTATTAAAAATCTCCCTCAAAAGCTTCTGCCTATCGTTGGTGGATTTCTGCAAAATTTGGGCAAACTTGCCCTGGGCAATCATCACTATCTGCTTGAACTGCTCCGGATTCAGACCCAATATTTCCCTGATAAGCCGGTTCACTTCCTCAATCTTCGTATAGGTATTGACCCCGTCCGTAAACTCCACCCGGGCGTTATCCGTAACCTTGCCCTCACCCTTCCTCTTCGCCCGTTCATAAGCAGGTTTACGATAAACCGAATACTCCTTGTCGTTACAACAAAAACTCAATTTCACATAAGTTTCCACCCCGTCATCCAAGCCCATGGTTCTGAGCATTTCCGTTTTCCTTTCACCACCGGAAACTTCCCCAAAAAGCGCATAGCAAATACCGTCAAAAATAAAGGTTTTGCCGCTGCCGGTCTCCCCAGTGACAAGGTAGATTCCCCCCACAGCAAAATTGCTGAAATCAATGGTAACCTTGTGGGAATAAGGTCCGAAGCCCTGCATCTCCAAAATCAACGGTCTCATGCCTCCACCTCTTCCCCCAAATACTTGGCCACGATTTTGAGCTGGGATTCGGAGGGCACATGCCCGTTCTGTTTTTGATAAAATTCTTTGAAATGGTCCAAGGGGCTCATCTGCACCGGTGTATAATCCTCCTCGTCTTTAGCTTCAATAGTTTCACCTTTATAGGTAAAGTGCAAAAGGTTGGGAAAACGTGCCCGCAATTTGTAATAGGCATCCACAACCTCATCCCTGTCCGTCAGCTCAATCCTAAGGTAATCAAGGGTGGGCGGTTGCTTCATGATTTCAACAAAACTGCCCTTCCAGGTGTACAACTCATGCAAAGGCCGAATGGGGAAAAGGGAAACCTTGCAGACACCATCCCCGTCCATATCTACGACGGTAACAGTATTATTATTTCCCTCCTCATTGAATGAATACTTCAACAAAGTTCCCGGATAACGAATCTTATCCGTAATCTTTTGGGCCCGATGAATATGCCCTAAAGCCACATAATCAAATTTACTGAAAGTGTCCGGACTGATGCCGTCCAAGCCACCGACGGATATGGTCTCCGAATCCCCTTTTTGCGCCCCGGTAACAAACTGATGGGCAACCAAAATATTACGGCTGCTACGTTTCACGTCCATATGCTTAATCACCAACCTCATGGCCTCATCCATGGTCTTTGGCTCCTTCTCTTCGGGGTAAGCACGCTTCACCTGCCCCTTCGTAACATAGGGAAGCAAATAAAAATTCACCTTACCATATTTGTCCTGACGGGAAAAGGTTTCCACCTTGCCGTGAAAAGGTTTGGAAAGATAATAACCGGCATTCTTGAACAGCTCCGAACCGAAACTGAGATGCTCCGCACTGTCGTGATTGCCGCTGACCGCATAAATAACCACCTGCATATTGATCAACTCGGTCAAAAACCAATCCAAAAGCTGCATACTTTCGCTACTGGTCTGGGTGGAATTATAAACATCCCCTGCCAGCAGCACCGCATCCGGCCCCTGAAGTTTCACCACATCCAAAACCTGCTGCAGCACAAATTTCTGGTCTTCGTATAAATTTTTGGCATGCAAATTTTTGCCAAGATGCAAATCCGCCAAATGAACAAACTTCATACTGCCTCCTGTAAAAATCGTCTACTTTTCCCCTTCATTTTGCTATAACACCCTCACCGGGTGTTTTTGTTGTGTATGAGCCGCAAGAACTCTTCAAAACAAAAAAAGCCCTTTCGTGCTCTTCCTGCTGCATTTGTTTATTCAAAGATATCACTGTGACTTCCTGTTCTATACGATGTCAACACTAAGACATCTTCAGTAATCTTGTAGACAAGAAGCCAATTCGGTTCGATATGACACTC
>JAZLMD010000107.1:0-6834 GCA_045598465.1 Acidaminococcaceae bacterium
CGCTTACGACTGGGTCGTAAGCGGCCTTTTGCTTTGCTTTTGTTACTTGGATTCCTGGTTGCAGGGCGGCATCGTGTGTGGCGGTGCAAAATGTCCTTTGCCGTGCATCTTGCCGAAGTGCCGCATGTGTTTGTGCATGGGAGGCATTTGCAGGCGGATGGCTTCTTTTTGCTCCTTGGTCATTTTGCCCATGCGTTCCATCATCTTCTTTCTGTGTTCTCTGCTTTCTTTGATAAAGGACTCAACTTCTGCTCTTTGCTCCGGTGTCAGTGCGGCCATTTTTTCTTTGGCCATGTTTTGGCGTACCCCTTGGGTGAAGGCCATGTTTTGTTGGGCCGGTTTCATGGTTTTGAGTACTTCCCATTGCTGAGGTGTCAGTTCCAGGGCCTTCGGACATTTGGGGGCTTCTTTGGCAAATACCGCTGTGGCGGAGAGGACACCCAGTACGATAGAGGTCAACATCATTTTCTTTGCGTTCATCATTTTCATCACTCCTTTTCAAACTATTTTTGTTTCAGCATCGGTGTTCCTTTGCTTGGCTAAATTGTAGCTGAAAGATGTGGCGAAAATATGTCAGAAAAAATTTATTTTGCTTTTTTCTCCAAAATGCGGATGAAATAGAAGTAGGCCCCGGCGAAAAGGGAGCTGGCGCCGAACCAACTAATGGGTTCGGCCAAACATACCCCCATAAAGCCCAGGATGGGGGTCAGGAAGAGGGCACTGCCGCAACGGGTTATGAGTTCCACAATGGCACCGCACATGGGCAAAAAGCCCATTCCCAGTCCCTGCAGGGTGTTGCGGTAGATGAAAATTTGGCCCAAGAAGAAATAGAAGGGAATGCTGTAGGTGAAATATAGGTGGGCGGCCTTCATTACGTCTTCGCTGGGGTTGTCCAGGAACAGCTGTACCACATTTTCGCCCTGTGTGAAGATGATGACGGTGGCCACAAGACCGTAGGCAAGGGAACACAAACTCATTTTTTTGACACCTTCCCTGATACGGTCAAATTTGCGGGCACCATAGTTTTGGGCAGTGAAGACCGCCATGGTGAGCCCCGCACTGACCAAGGGTTGGGTGGCCAACTGTTCCACCCGGATGCTGGCGGTGAAACCGGCGATGGTTTCCGCACCGAAGGTATTGGTGACTGTTTGCATAAAAAGAATGCCAAGACCCAGGATGGAAAAATGTATCGCCATGGGCATGCCCATGCGGAAATGTTCCCACAGTTCTACAGGATTCAAGGTAAAATCTTTGGCGCTCAATCGCAAATTTTTGTTATTGATGTAGATATAGGTGATGCAGAAGCAGGCACTGATGCTTTGGGCAATGACCAGGGCGTAGGCGGAGCCGGGCACTCCCCAGCCCAAAGTACCGATGAAGGTGATTGCCAAAACAATGTTTACTAAGGTGGAAAGGATTAGAGCGTAGAGGGGTGTTTTGCTGTCCCCAAGGGCCCGCATAATGGCCGCTAAAAGATTGTAGGCCATCATGGCCCAGAGTCCGTTGACGATAATCATGATATAAGATTTGGACATGCCCACCAGATTGGCCGGTATATTGGTCCAAACCATCAGGGGATCTATGATAACATTGTAGAAAATAACGATAATGGCAACGCAGATGATGCTGAGGGTGATGCAACTGGCAATACTGCGGTGCACCCCGTCCATGTCCTTGGCACCGAAACGTTGGCCGGTGATGACGCTGAAACCGCTGGAGAGACCAAAGGTAACAAAAACTGTGAGCAGAAAAAGCGGGGAGGCGGCGCCTACGGCTGCCAGGGCTTCCACTCCCAGCATACGGCCTACGATAATCACGTCGCTGACATTGTAAAGTTGTTGGAACAGGTTACCGATCAAAAGCGGCACCATGAAGGGGAAAATAAGCCGGAGGGGTGCTCCGGAGGTCATGTCTTTCGTAATATCACTTCCTATTTCTGATGAATTCTATGATAACCGGTAAAACGGACACCAAAATGATGGTGATGGTGACCAAAGAAAAATTGTTTTTTATAACTGGTATATTACCGAAAAAGTAGCCGCCGCCTACGAAGAGCCCCACCCAGACGACAGCTCCCACCACATTGTATTTGGCGAATGTGAAATAGTGCATTTTGCCGATGCCGGCCACAAAGGGGGCAAAGGTGCGGACGATGGGAACAAAACGGGCCAGGAAGATGGCCTTGTGGCCGTGCTTGGCATAAAAGGCCTGGGCCTTTTCAATGTGCTCCTGTTTTACAAAGCCATGGGTGATTGCCACCAGGTTCAGCCCCACATGTTTGCCTATCTCGTAGTTGCAGGCATCTCCAATAATGCTGGCCACCAGAAAAATGATGCTGATGGTGGTGATGTTCATCCCGTCAGGATTGATGGCGGCGATGGCACCGCAGGCGAAGAGTAGGGAGTCACCGGGCAGGAAAGGGGTAACCACCAGCCCCGTTTCACAGAACACCACCAAGAAGAGGATACAATATATGTAGCTGCCGTAGGCGGCCATAATTTCCGGCAAATGTTTGTCCAGGTGCAGTACCAAATCAATAAAATAGGTGTAAAATTCCATTTTTAACCTCTCGTCAAACTATTGTAGGTTATTATAGCAAAATTGTGGGAATTTTGCTATAATACGGCAATGTATTATTACAAATTTGGTTAGGAGACAGGGATATGGGTGATATTGAAGCACGATTGAAAGAGTTGAAGGCCCAGGGCAGGGAGGTGCCGGATCCGGTAATGATAAAGAATGCGGAGCAGATTGCCGGCATCAGAAAGGCCTGCAAGCTCAACTCCAGCGTGTTGGATGAAGTTGCCAAGCATGTCAGGGTGGGCATGAAGACCAATGAAATTGACAGAATTGTTTATGAGTATACCATCAGTCACGGGGGAAGACCATCGGATTTGGGCTTTTTTGGCTACCCTAAGAGTTGTTGCACCAGTGTGAATAATGTAATCTGTCATGGTATTCCCAGTAACTATGTACTGAAAAACGGAGATATTGTCAATGTGGATCTGACCACGGAGGTTGACGGTTATTTTGGTGATGCCAGCCGCATGTTTATGTTGGGACGGGTGTCGAAGCAGGCCAAGGATTTGGTGAATGTGACCCGTGAATGTATGCGCCGGGGTATACGGGCGGCACGGGGCTGGAATACGATTGGTGACATCGGGGCGGCCATCGGTCCCTATGCCCGTAAACACGGTTACAGCGTAATGTCGGAGTATGGCGGACACGGGGTGGGTCTGGCCAGCTGGGAAGATCCTTATGTTTGTCACGTGGGCAAGCGTGGCGAAGGTATGGTGCTGGTGCCGGGTATGGTTATTACTATTGAACCCATGGTTAATATGGGCTCGGAGGAATATTACGAGTGCGGTTTCAGGGATTGGGAAGTTCACACAGCGGACGGCAGTTTGTCCGCCCAATGGGAAAGCACCATTTTGATTACGGAAAACGGTCCGGAAATTTTAAGCGAGTAAAGATATGATTTATGATGTAATTGTTGTGGGCGGCGGGCCTGCGGGTCTGACAGCCGCCATCTATGCGGCCAGGGCCGGGCGCACAGTTCTGGTTTTGGAAAAGGAATCCTTCGGCGGGCAGATACTCTATGCTCCTGTGGTTGATAATTATCCCGCCTGCGCCCATATCAGCGGTATGGATTTGGGTAATCAGATGGCCCAGCAGGCCATGGATATGGGGGCGGAGTTGGTCAGTGCTGAGGTCACAGGTATTTTGCATGCGGAGGGTGAGTCCTTTTCTGTGGAAACGGATATTGGGCTTTATGTGGGCAAATCCGTGATACTTGCCACCGGTGCCCGGCACCGCCGTTTGGGATTGCCAAAGGAAGATGAGTTTGTAGGCCGGGGTGTGTCCTATTGCGGTGTTTGTGACGGGGCATTCTATGCTGATAAGAAAGTTGCGGTTGTGGGCGGCGGCAATACGGCTCTCACTAATGCTTTGTTTTTGGCGGAGCGGTGCCGTGAGGTGGTTGTTGTTCATTTCTTTGATGAGTTTCAGGCGGAAAGCAAATTAGTTGACCAGGTTCGGAGCCGTGCCAATATTTTTATTCTTATGCTCAAGGAAACCAAGGGGATTATTGAGCAGGACGGCAATTTTGCCGGATTAGAAATTATGGACAGGGTTACGGAAGAGAAAGAGGAAGTTCTTTGCGATGGGGTGTTCATTTCGGTGGGGCAGGAGCCCCAGAGTACACCCTTTGCTTTGATGGGCATTACGGATGATTGTGGTTACTATGATTTTGATGAAACTTGCAAGACCTTCATTGACGGCCTTTTTGTAGCTGGTGACGGTCGGGCAAAGAATGTGCGTCAGTTGACAACCGCCGTAGCGGATGGGGCTGTAGCCGGTCTTGCAGCGGCTGAGTTTGTAAAAAAATAATTTGACATTAAGCGTTTACCGTCCTGGGGATTGTAAACGTTTTCTTTATTGTTTGTTTTACGGTGTTTTTTTATGAGATATAATAAAGTTGATGCTGAGCTGATTGCCAGGATTTCCGCCGTTGTGGGGGCGGAGCATGTTTTGGCGGATGCCGGGACGTTGGATTGTTACAAGACGGATGATGACCGGGATCCCCGCAATTTCCATGTTCCGGAGCTGGTGGTCCGTCCTGGTTCGGCGGAGGAAATCGCCGCAGTGCTGCGTTTGGCCAATGAGTACAATGTTCCCGTGACCACCCGTGGCGGCGGTACGGGGCTGGCTTGCGGTGCCATTGCGGTGCAGGGCGGGATGGTGCTGCTGATGGAGCGGCTGAACAGAATTATTGAGATTAATAAAGAAAATCTTTATGCGGTGGTGGAGGCCGGTGTGCCCACGGCGGAGCTGCAAAAGGAGGCGGCCAAGCTTGGACTGCTTTATGCCGGTGATCCCTGCAGCAGTGACCATTGTCAGATTGGCGGTAATTTGGCCACCAATGCGGGGGGCAATAAGGCGGTGCGGTACGGGGTGACCCGCAATCAGGTTTATGCCGTCGAGATGGTTACTCCCACGGGGGAGATTGTGGAGTTGGGGAGCCGCCTGAAGAAGTGCAGTACGGGCTATTGTATGGAGCAGTTGGTGGTGGGTTCCGAGGGGACTTTGGGGGTTATTACCAAGGTTACTTTGAAGCTGATGCCCCAGCAGAGCTGCCGGCAGGATTTGTTGGCGGTTTTTCTGGAGCCGCGGAATGCTTTGAGTATTGTGGCGCCTTTGACCAACAGCGGGGTGAATCCCACCAGTATCGAGTATATGGATAATCCCAATGTGCAGAGTACGGCCTATTATTTGGGCTATAGGGATGCCCCCTACCGGGAGGAAGGGATTTATGTTATCATCAGTATTGAGGCCTGGAATGATGCGGAGCTGCAGCTGAAACTGGCGGAGACCAAGGGAATCTGCCGTACCCAGGGGTGCCGGGATATTCTTGATGCGGATGAAAGGATTTGGGAGATGCGGCGCAAGTGCCTGACGGCGGCAGAGGAGTTGAACGGGGTGGTGAGCACCACGGATATTGTGGCGCCGCCGGACAAGTTGGTGGATCTTTTTGATTTTTGTGAAAGGACCATTGCCAGGTATCCCTTCCCCTTGCGAATCAATGCCCATATCGGGGACGGCAATTTGCACCTGATTTTGCTTAAGGGTGATTTGGACGACGCCACCTGGGAGCGTAAGGAAAAGGAGTTCAGTAACGAGGTCTACAGTTATCTTTATACCATCGGCGGACGGCTCAGCGGTGAGCATGGCATCGGAGCCCACAAGCTGCGGGATTTTGAACGTTATACTCCGGCGGCGGAGCAGAACCTGATGAAGGCCATCAAACGGGCCTGGGATCCCAAGGGAATCCTAAACCCGGGTAAAATATTTAATATTTGAGTGTGGAGGAAAAAATGCAAGTAACAATTTGTGATCATCCCTTGATCAAAAGCAAATTGACTGTTTTGAGAGATGAAAAAACGGAACCTATGGAGTTCCGCCGGATTATCGGGGAAGTTGCATCCCTGATGTTGTATGAAGTTATGCGGGATTTTCCCGTGAAGGAAGTGAAGGTGCGTACCCCGCTGGAGGAGTGCGTCGGCTACAGGGACGGCAAGGAGATTGTGGTGGTACCCATTTTGCGGGCGGGTCTGGGCTTTTTGGAGGGTGTGGCTGGGGTTATCCCCCAACTGCACGTGGGACATATCGGTATGAGCAGGAATGAGGAGACCCTGCAGCCGGAGGAATATTACTACAAGATGCCGAAGAATAAGGATGCCTACTATTTGGTGGTGGATCCCATGCTGGCCACAGGTGGCAGTGCGGTGGCGGCGGTGGACAATTTGAAGAAACGGGGAATAAAGGATATTCGTTTCATGTGTTTGGTGGCTGTTCCCCAAGGGGTGGAGCTTTTGAACAAAAAGCATCCGGATGTAAAGATTTATACCTGTGCCATGGACAGATGCCTGAATGATGTGGGCTACATTTTGCCCGGCCTGGGAGATGCAGGAGACAGAACTTTTGGAACTGTGTAAATTGGTCAACAACCCCGATATCAAGGTTTATACCATGTCCGTTGTGCCCTTCAAGGATGCGAAATTGTATGGTGAAGTATACGGGGTGTTGCATAAGGAACGAAAAGAAAAGATAGACAGGATGAAGTTCCTTAAGGGCAGGTGCCTGTCCATGGGGGTGGAGTATCTTCTGATGCGGGCCACCTGGGATTTCGGTTTGAATTATCAGGAGTTGGTTCAGGTGACGGATGAATTGGGCAAGCCGGGGTTTGGGGAGTGTCCTTACTATTTCAATTTGTCCCACTCCGGTTGGCAGGCCATGTGCGTTATGTCCAAATTCCCTGTGGGTTGCGATGTGGAG
>JAZLMD010000108.1:0-6442 GCA_045598465.1 Acidaminococcaceae bacterium
TTTCCCTCCCAGGCGTGGGAGGGGTGGCAATCGTTAGGAACATAGGTAGATTGACGGGGAGGGTCGCTACGCTCCAAGGCGCAAAGCGCAGGGCGTAAGGAATGTATTATGTTCCAGAAGTTAGAATAAAAAACTTTCGAACAATGCTGACTTCCCTGAAACCTGACACCTGATACCTAAAACCTATTCCAATTACAGGAACAACTTACCTTTAATTTATAACTTCTAACTTATAACTTCTAACTCGCAATGTCGCTTCGCTCAAGCCATCAGCCAACAGTAGTCAGGGTTCAGAAAAGTTGACAACCATACGAACTTTACTCAACCCTGACGGCTGAACCCTGATGGCTGGGGCGAAGCAACCGACTGGGGGGTTATAATCACAGGAACATTCTTCCACAACTTTAAGCTTTAAGTTTTTATCTCTTCATTAGCAACAGCGTAATTGCTCACCCCACCACCGTCTTTCTATGTTCCTTTGGACGGTCCCCCGCCCCTTTATGGGCGGACGAGGGTCAGCACTCTGCTGACTTTCCCTATTCTAGTCTTTTTTGGTACTAACTTTCTTTAGACACTGAACCCTGTTGGCTGATGGCTCAACCCTATTATAACCGCAGGACCATCTTACCATAATTACGCATTACGCATTACGAATTCCGCATTATTTATGCGCCGCTGAATTAATTCCCCTTGACAACAGAGAGCACCTCGACTAAAATAAAGTCGAACTTTATTTTAGTCGGAAGGTGTTTTTATGTATATTCACAGGCATGCGGAAGACGTTGTCCGGGAGCTGAGCAAAATGTTTGGCGCAATTTTGGTTGCCGGACCACGCCAGGTTGGGAAAACCACAATGCTGGAACATTTGCTGGGCAGGGCGGACAGTGTCACCCTGGATGACGGGTTTGAATTGGATATGGCAAGAAATCAGAGTGCCACTTTTTTCAAGGAGCATGTTCCGCCGGTTTTTATTGACGAAATTCAGAAAGCCCCGGGACTTTTTTCAACAATCAAGCTGATGATTGACCGGAGCAAGAAAAAAGGCCAGTTTTATATGTGCGGTTCACAGCAGTTTGCTATGATGAAAAATGTCAGTGAATCACTCACGGGAAGAATAGGGTTGCTAACTTTGTTGGGCTTGTCGCTAAGGGAAATCAATTCTTCACCCAACAGAGCCGCATTTTTACCCGCGGAGCGATATTTTAAGGCAGCCAAGCCGCATATGGGTCATATGTGGTATGATGAGATTTGGGAACATATATACAGGGGTTCCTTGCCTGAGATAGTTCTTAACAAGAGCTACAACAAGGAAAAATTTTATGCCGGTTATGTCGCAAGTTATCTTGAGCGTGATGTGCATGAGTATCTGCGGATAGGGGATGCATTAAAATTTCAACGGTTTATGGGGGCTGTGGCGGCTTTGTCGGGACAGATGCTTAATCTGACGGCTTTATCACGGGAGGCGGGAATCAGTCAGCCCACTGCGGAACAGTGGCTTTCTGCATTGATAGCATCAAATTTGGTTTATTTGTTACGGCCCTATTCCGGGAACATGATGAAACGTGTTATAAAAACTCCAAAGCTTTACTTTTTGGACACCGGATTGGCAAGTTATTTGACTCATTGGCCTTCGGCGGAGGTGTTAAGAAATGGGGCAATGGGCGGGGCATTTTTTGAAACATTTGTTGTGAGTGAAATTGTCAAGAGCTATTTTAATCAGGGAATTGTTGACCCGCCTCTATATTACTACAGGGATAAGGAGAAACGGGAAATTGATTTGTTGATTGAGCAGGGTGATGCCCTTTATCCGCTGGAGATTAAAAAACATGCTGACCCTACGGATCAGGATATTAAAAATTTTTCAGTGCTGGATAAGCTTGCTGACAGACGCCGTATGCCGGGAGGTGTGATTTGTTGTTATGACAAATTGGCGTATTTGCAGGGGGATGACAGGGTTATACCGGTTACAGCGATATAGCGCGGGTCGCTCCGCTCCAGGGGTGTCGCCTGCGGTGACAGGGTTGAGCCAACAGCCAACTTCCCTGCTCCAATCACAGGAACATCTTACCACAATTTTTAACTTCTAACTTCTAACTCGCAGTGAGCGACCCCACCACCCAAAAAGCAAACTTGCTTTTTGGATACCCCCGCCCCACGCCTGGGGCGGAAAAAGCTTCGCACTATGCTGACTTACTTTTCCCTCCCAGGCGTGGGAGGGGTGGGTTGCCTTTGCCTTCCCATCGGGGGGAAATGGGGTTCACTTAGGGCGATGGCTGAAATTTATTCTGATTATGCTTGACCTTATACTATCAAAATTGTATACTATAAAAAAAGAGTCCGAGATGTTGAAAGTGATGGATGTGGCTAAATTTTTTTTGTAAGGCAGTGGCAAGCGGATTGTGGATATGCTGAGGGTATTGTGCTAATACATTCAAAAATTTTTGTTGTTGAACTTTTGAAAAAGCAAATGAAGCAATTTGTGCAATGCAGAATCCCGCATGAGAAAAGTATAAGATAAAGGGGATGAATTTATGAAAATTGCGATTGCAGGAACTGGATATGTGGGCCTGAGTTTGGCAGTGCTGCTGGCACAGCATAATGAGGTTGTGGCTGTGGACATTGTGCCGGAGAAGGTTGATTTGATTAACAAGAAACTTTCACCTATTCAGGACACGGAGATAGAGACCTATTTGCGTGAGAAGCCCTTGAATTTGACTGCCACCTTGGATGCAAAGGTGGCTTATAGTGATGCGGAGTTTGTGGTTATCGCCGCTCCCACCAATTATGATACACAACGGAATTTCTTTGATACCTCCGCAGTGGAGGCGGTTATTAAGTTGGTAATGGAATACAATCCCAACGTTATCATGGTGATTAAGTCCACTATTCCGGTTGGTTATACTCAGCATATCCGTGAAGTTACCGGTTGCAAGAATATCATTTTCAGCCCGGAGTTTTTGCGTGAAAGCAAGGCACTTTATGATAATCTTTTCCCTTCCCGGATTGTGGTGGGCGCTGATTTGGCGGATGAACGGCTGATTGAGGCGGCCCACAGGTTCGCTGACCTTTTGCAGGAAGGGGCTATTAAGCAGGATGTGCCCAAGCTGTTCGTGGGCTTTGCTGAGGCGGAGGCCATCAAGTTGTTCGCCAACACTTATCTTGCCTTGCGCGTAAGCTATTTTAATGAACTTGATACCTATGCGGAGAGCAAGGGCTTGAATACGCAACAGATTATTGACGGTGTATGTATGGATCCCCGTATCGGCAGTCATTATAATAACCCGTCCTTCGGTTATGGCGGTTATTGCTTGCCCAAGGATACGAAGCAACTTTTGGCTAACTACAAGGATGTGCCGGAGAATTTGATTGAGGCGATTGTACAGTCCAACCGGACTCGGAAGGATTATGTTGCGGATCGGGTTTTGAAGATTGCCGGTGGTTATGGCACTAATGATGAGTTTGATTCTACTAAGGAGAAGGAAGTTGTTGTGGGGGTTTATCGGCTGACCATGAAAAGCAACAGCGATAATTTCCGGGCCAGTGCCATTCAGGGTATTATGAAGCGGATTAAGGCCAGGGGGGCAAAGGTGGTGGTTTTTGAACCCACATTAAAAAACGGTTCCACGTTCTTCGGCAGTGTGGTGGTGAATGATTTGGCGGAGTTCAAGAAGCAGTCCGGGTGTATCATCGCTAACCGCTATGACAGTTGTCTGGACGACGTGCAGGATAAGGTTTATACAAGGGATTTGTTTAGGAGGGATTAGTAGTTAGTAGTTAGTAGCTAGTAGCTAGTAGCTAGGAGATAGGAGATTGGGGAGTAGGGAGAGATGAATCGGTATAAGGATTTGGTTGTTTGGCAGAAGGCAATGGACTTGGTTGTGTTGGTGTATGCTTTTGTGAAAAATTTACCAAGAGAGGAATTGTATGGGTTGTCTGATCAGATGCGTAGGGCGGTTGTTTCTGTTCCTTCAAATATCGCGGAGGGATATATGAGAGGATCCAAGAAGGAGTTCTCTCACTTTCTTACTATTGCCATGTGGTCTTGTGCTGAGTTGGAAACACAGGTAGAATTGTGTAAGAGATTGGGATTTTGCAGTGATACAACCGAGATTGATAACATGATTACGGAAATATTGAAGATGACAACTGTACTGAACAACAGACTGCAAAGTGAGGTGAACAACAAGTAGTTGAGATTGAATTAGTACTTAGTACTTAGTAAGCTATGTTGAACCACTAGCTACTAGCCACTATCAACCAGCCACTATCTACTAGCTACTAACTACTAACTACTTGAAAACCATGTTAAACAAGAACATCGAACTTAAAAATACTCGGATCTTAGTCACCGGCGGTGCTGGCTTTATTGGTGCCAATTTGGTAATGCGGCTTTTACAGATGGGGTGTAAGGTTATTAATGTTGATTGCGTTAATGATTATTATGATGTTTCTTTAACAGAATTTCGTTTGAAGCAGATTGATAATCTTTCCGCTACTCTTGCGTCCCCTTCTGAGGGGAAGAGGGCCGATAATGGGGCGTGGAGCGGCGAAGGGGTTTATCACTTCTTCAAGGGCAATCTTGCGGATAAGAGTTTCATGGAGAAAATCTTTGCGGAATATAAGCCCGGTGTGGTGGTGAACATGGCGGCTCAGGCCGGAGTGCGTTATTCCATCGACCATCCGGATGTTTATATTGAGAGTAATATCATCGGTTTTTATAACATCTTGGAGTTGTGCCGAAAGTATCCGGTGGAGCATTTGGTTTATGCCAGCAGCAGCAGTGTTTACGGCAGTAATAAAAAAATCCCCTACAGCACTGATGATAAGGTGGATAATCCGGTGTCACTCTATGCGGCAACGAAAAAGAGTAATGAGCTGTTAGCCCATGCCTATTCCAAGTTGTATAATACTCCCAGCACGGGGCTCAGGTTTTTCACGGTGTATGGGCCTGCGGGCAGGCCTGATATGGCTTATTTCGGTTTTACCAATAAATTGGTGAAGGGCCAGACCATCGAGATTTTTAACTATGGCAATTGCAAACGTGACTTCACCTATGTGGATGATATCGTAGAAGGGATTGTGCGGGTGCTGCAGCATGCACCTGAAAGAAAGAACGGTGAGGATGGGCTGCCCTTACCACCATACAAGATTTACAACATTGGCAACAGTAATCCTGAGAATTTGTTGGATTTTGTGCAGATTTTGAGTGAGGAACTGGTGCGAGCCAGGGTTTTGCCTGAGGGTTATGATTTTGAGGCACATAAAAAATTGGTACCCATGCAACCCGGAGATGTGCCGGTTACCTATGCAGACACCAGTGCGTTGGAACATGATTTTGGGTTTAAGCCCAATACTCCTTTGCGGGTTGGCTTGCGTAAGTTCGCAGAGTGGTACAGGGGGTTTTACACCAAATAATAGATAGGTGGAAGTGACTGATAAAGAAACCAAAGAAGCGAAAGGGGACGAAAGATAACATTGACGTGTATTGCGACAAAATAAACTCGGAGGTTTAATAATGCTGAATAAACTTATTAAAGCACTAAAAAATCCAAAATATGCATTCTTACGCCTTATTACAGGCAATCATTTTGAGTGGATGAATGATGAAGATTACCTCAAGATGATGTATCACTTGAATATGGGCAAAGAGCTGGATTTGGAAAATCCCAAAACCTTTAATGAAAAACTCCAGTGGCTAAAGATTCACGACCGCAAGCCGGAATACACCACCATGGTGGATAAGATAGCGGCAAAAAAATATGTGGCGGATATCATTGGCGAAGAATACATCATCCCCACACTGGGTGTATGGAATCATTTTGATGAAATTGACTTTGACAAACTGCCAAATCAGTTTGTATTGAAGTGCAACCACGACAGCGGCGGCCTGGTCATTGTCAAAGACAAGAGCAAATTTGGCAAAGCGGAAAGAGAAACGGCCAAAAAAAAGCTGGAAAACTGTTTGCAAAGGAATTACTATTGGTCCGGCCGTGAATGGCCCTATAAAAACGTCCCCCCCAAGATTTTCGCAGAGAAATATATGGAAGACGCTACCACCAAGGAGTTAAGGGACTACAAGATTTTTACCTTTGACGGGGTGGCCAAAGCATTGTTCATCGCCACTGACAGACAAAAAGAGGGTGAAGATGTTAAGTTTGACTTTTATGATGTGGATTTCAAACACCTTCCCTTTAAGCAGGGCCATGAAAATGCAACTGTCCAACCCAAAAAACCGGAGACGTTTGACAAAATGCTTAAGTTAGCTGAAAAATTGGCTAAAGGCATCCCCCAAGTCAGGGTTGATTTTTATGAAGTGAACGGGATAACATATTTTGGAGAGTTGACCTTTTCACATTTTGGCGGTATGATGGCATTCAACCCTGGTGAATGGGACGAAAAATTTGGTGAATTGATTACACTTTCTGAAAAATTCGGGGGGGGT
>JAZLMD010000109.1:0-3733 GCA_045598465.1 Acidaminococcaceae bacterium
ATGGGTGCGGATGTGGCAATTATTTTGGCTTATCAGCTGTTGAGAATTTTTTCCATAAGCTGGATGGTGCCCTATATTGTAAGGTGGGAGGAAAGGCATAAGGGCATTGTTTAAGGCTGTTGGCGGAATTTATTTAGATGACATCTACTCATTTTCAAAAACCTTTTAAACGTAAAAAGCCGTTTTTTCGGTGACGCCATTTTATCTAAGAGTGACGTCACTGAAAAACAGTTTTTCACGTGTCAACCGGTTTTGGGTGAAAGATTTTTTAAGTGAAGGGTAAGTGAGAAAACACAAAAAAGCCGTTGGATCAAATCTCCAACGGCTTCTTTGCGTTTTTTGGTGATCCACCCGGGACTCGAACCCGGGACACCTTGATTAAAAGTCAAGTGCTCTACCGACTGAGCTAGTGAATCATTTGGCTGGGGCGGCTGGACTCGAACCAACGCATGCGGGAGTCAAAGTCCCGTGCCTTACCGACTTGGCTACGCCCCAACAGAGTTGTCAACAAAGTGGGGTGGCTGGTGGGAGTCGAACCCACGCGTAACGGAGCCACAATCCGCCGTGTTAACCACTTCACCACAGCCACCAAATTTGTTTTTACCAAACTCTGTCAGCTTGGCGACGGGGTATATTCTATAACAGAGTGCCAAATGTGTCAAGTATTTTACGTAAATATTTGCAAATTTTATGAGCCATAAGTGATAATGTTCTAACACAACATCAGGGAAAATCTCCTGAAGGGGTATGCGGAGAAAAAATTTCGCCTGTTGAATTATTCGACAGACGAAAAAAACAATCATGTTGAGGGAAATATACTAATTTCCCTGTGTTTGGAATAAAAAAAGCCGATAAAAATTTCAGTTACGACCTTAACCCTTAAACTTCAATTTCTTTTGAGCCCCACATCAAGAATCAATCAATGTGTTTTTGTTTATATATCGGTGAAATGAACTCATTTCGCTGGCGAAATGAGTTCATTTCACCCTCTTTTATAAAAATTTACGCATCGCAGGAACTCCGCAATGCATAAACACATGTTATATTCTTTATATACTATACACCTTAAAATTATTTTGTCAAGGAATTTTTTCAGAAAATGATTGACAGGTATTTTACGTAAATATTTGCAAATTTCGTAAATATTTAATATAATTATATCATAGATATAAGATGGTAATGTAACAGGAGGGCGATTGCTATGTATGTGAAAGAAAAAAAACGGTTGTGGTTGTGTCAGAGCAAGGAAGGGGCTGTGATGATGAATCCCAGGATGGCCAACCGGCACGGCCTGATTGCGGGGGCCACCGGCACCGGCAAGACAGTCACAATGAAGGTTTTGGCTGAGAGTTTCAGTGAGATGGGTGTGCCTGTGTTTATGGCGGATATCAAGGGGGATGTGAGCGGTTTGGCCCTGCCCGGCGAAGGGCTGGAGGGGATGGAGAAGCGTTTGCATAATAAGTTGGGGCTGGATATTCCCTGGAGTTTCGAGGCCTATCCGGTGGAGTTTTGGGATGTTTTTGGCAAGGGCGGTTTGCCCGTGCGGACCACTGTTTCCGAGATGGGACCGGATTTGCTTTCACGGCTTTTGGGGCTGACGGAGGCCCAGTCCGGGGTGCTGAATATTGTTTTCCGTATCGCCGATGATGAGAATTTGGCTTTGTTGGATTTTAAGGATTTACGGGCCATGGTGCAGTATGTGGGGGATAATGCGGAGCGTTATAAGACCAGTTACGGCAATGTGGCCAGGGCCTCCATCGCTGCCATTCAGCGGGAGCTTTTGAGTTTGGAAGATCAAGGGGCGAATATTTTCTTTGGTGAGCCGGCGCTGGATATCAATGATTGGTTCCGCAGGGATGCCGCCGGCAAGGGTATTATCAATATTCTTCATTGTGTGGAGTTATTCCAGAAGCCCCTTTTGTATTCCACTTTCCTCCTGTGGATGCTTTCGGAGATATATTCCCTGTTGCCGGAGGTGGGGGATTTGGATAAGCCCAAGATGGTGTTTTTCTTTGATGAGGCCCATTTGATTTTTAAGGATGCGCCCAAGTCCCTGTTGCAGAAGGTGGAGCAGGTGGTGCGGCTGGTGCGTTCCAAGGGTGTTGGGGTTTATTTTGTGACCCAGCAGCCCAGTGATATTCCTGATACGGTGCTGAGCCAGTTGGGGGCCAAGTTCCAGCATGCTCTGCGGGCTTATTCACCCAAGGATATGAAAGGTTTGAAGGTGGCTGCCCAGAGTTTCCGTCACAATCCCAAGTTAGATGAGGAGGCGGTTCTGCAGGAGTTGGGGACCGGTGAGGTTTTGGTTTCCGTTCTCGATGACGAGGGAGTGCCCACCATGGCCCAGCGTGCCTGGGTGATGCCGCCCCGTTCCCTGTTGGAGGCGGTGCCGGAGAATTTGCGGCAGAGGTTGGTGGCGATTTCGCCTTTGTACGACAAGTATGCCAAGCCCATTGACCGGGAGAGCGCTTATGAGAAGTTGAGCGTGGTTTTTGAGGAAGCCAATAGGGCTGTGGCGGCAAAGGAGGAGGCCAAGAGGTTGGCGGCAGAGGCCAAGCTCCAACGGCAGGCGGCGGCAGAGGCGGCACGGCAGGAGCGGGAGGCGGAGCGGCAGCGGAAGGCCAGCCAGTCCGTGGCGGAGAAGGTGGCCCTTCAGTTCGGCAAGCGGGTTTTGAGTACTGCTATGACCAAGGGCAGTAATAAATTGTTGAGGACAGTTTTGGGGACTTTGTTCAAATGAAAAATTTTGTTTTGGGTATATTGGCAGGCATCTGTATTTCTTTGGGAGGGACGGTGTTCCTGCGTATTAAGGATGCTTTTCCCGGTGGGAATGTGGTGGGGGCCTTGCTTTTCACCATCGGCCTCTTTACGATAGTGGAGAAGGGTTTTCATCTTTTTACCGGCAAGGTCTGCTACCTTTTTGATAACAAGCCGGCTTATATAGGGTTCTGCGGTGTGGTTTGGCTGGGGAATCTGGTGGGTACGGTGCTGCTTGCCGGCTTGGAACGTCTGACTGTAATCGCCGATTCCGGCGGCATCAGCGGTGTGGCCCTGGGTCTGGTGAACGCCAAAATGGGGCAGAGCGTTTTGAGTTTGTTTGTACTGGGTCTCTTATGTAACATCTTCATTTATATTGCCGTCAATATTTATGCCAACAGCAAACATGAATTGGGCAGGTATTTGGCCCTGTTCTTGGGGGTTTCCTGTTTTATTCTGTGCGGTACGGAGCATAGTATTGCGGATATGTATTACTGGTCGGTCAGCGGTGTGCTTTTTTCCAGGCCCCTGGATTCCTTGGGTTGTCTGGTGATTATTTCCTTGGGTAATGTGGCCGGCGGGGTGTTGCTGCCATTGCTGGAGAAGTATGCTAAGGGGTGAAGGGTATGGCTTGGGAGATTGTTGGTAATTCTAAAACGGCTGTTTTTAAGGGTGAGGTGCAGAAGGTTCTCGGTTCCGGAGTTGGCAGGGTCCATTTGATTGCAGGTAGTGAAGTTGAGGGGGAAAAACTTTTTGACGATCTATCCATGCAGATTGTGAAAAAAGAAGGGGAATACCATTTGGTGGTGCTAAAGAGCAGGTATGACCGGTTGGAGTATGAAAAATTCCTGCAAATGTGCAAAAAGAAGGGGGTGCCGGTGGGAAGCAATATGTGGACCGCTATGCAGTTGACTTTTCCTATGGAATTTTGGAGTTTGACCAAACAGAACAGTATTATGAACAAGATAGCAAAACA
>JAZLMD010000110.1:0-2933 GCA_045598465.1 Acidaminococcaceae bacterium
CATATAAGATTGTACATGGTGAAATTAAAAGTGCAAAAATCAACAGCCGTAATTTGAGTAAATTTCTTGGCCCGGCCGTCTATATTCATGATAAGGAAGAGGTGGCGGGGGAGGTTGGCATTGTTAACGGTTTGGCCTGGACCAGTGTGGGTGGAGAACTTTTGAAGGTGGAAGTGCTGGCTTACCCTGGCGACGGACATCTGACCCTGACCGGTCAGTTGGGCGATGTGATGAAGGAATCCGCCCGGGCGGGGCTGACCTATATCCGCAGCCGGGCCAAGGCCTTTGGCATTAAGGCCAGTGTTTTCCAAAAGGATGACCTGCACATTCATTGTCCTGCCGGAGCCATTCCCAAGGACGGCCCTAGTGCGGGGGTGACCATGATTACCGCCATTGTCAGTGCTCTGACCGGGCGTAGGACCAAGGATGCTTTGGCCATGACTGGCGAAATCACTTTGAGCGGTAAGGTGTTGCCCGTGGGGGGCATCAAAGAAAAAATGTTGGCCGCCCATAGGGCGGGCATCAAGACGGTACTTCTGCCTGAGGACAATTTGCAGGATTTGGAAAAACTGCCGGAGAATGTGAAGAAAACAATGAAGTTTGTGGGGGTATCTCATGTAGATGAGGTATTGAAACTGGCATTGGAGAAATGAGAGGATGCTGTAAAAATCGTTTATGGTATTGAAGTCGCAGGCGTTTTTGGTTTGATAGTACTGCAAAGAGGAAAATCATCTTTTATTTTACAGAAAGCTCATTTTTCAAAAATTAAATTTCGGAGCAAAAAATGTGTATGAAAAATTGGGATTTGATTAAGGCAAATTATATAGCCAGTGCGGTGAAGGAGGCGCAGTATCCTGTGGCTCTGACTCAGGTGGCCTTCATCGGACGCAGTAATGTGGGGAAGTCGTCTCTGATAAATTCCCTTTGCCGTCGTAAGGGTTTGGCCAGGGTCAGCAGTACCCCCGGGAAGACCCAGACCATCAATTTTTATGAAGTGGAGGCCAAATGCCTGGATGAGGGCAGTGACCTGCGGCTGAAATTTCATTTTGTGGATTTGCCCGGCTACGGGTTTGCCAAGACCGGCAAAAAAGATAAGGACGTGTGGAGCGGTTTTATCGGGGACTACTTGGAAAAGGCCCGGGGTGTAGTGACGGTCTGTCAGTTGATTGACATCCGTCATAATCCCATGCCTATTGATTTGGAATGTTACCGGTGGTTGAAATCCTGTGGCAGAAAGGTGTTGGTGGTACTTACGAAAGCGGATAAACTTGGCCGTACCCAGGCCGCACTGCAAAAGGGAATTTTCAAAAGAGAACTGGGACTTTCTAATTCGGAAATTGCTATATATTCGTCATTGAATCATAGTGAGCGGAATACTCTGATCAATCGTATTATGGAGGAGGTTTTGCCATAATGAGGTACTTGAAAAGCACAATGCTCTTTGCCATAGCGTTGTGCTTTGGTTTTTTGCTTTATAAGTTGGGAACTCCCATTCCCTTTATGCTGGCGGCCATGCTGACAGGGATGTTTGCCAATCAGTTGCCGGAGCAGTACAGGCCATTCTGGCCCATGTGGGGCAGAAACGTGGGGCTTTTGGTGGTGGGTTATGCCATTGGGGCAGGGATTACCATAGAGGCCTGGCATGATTTTTGTACCCAATTTTTTACCATTGTTATGACTACGGCTTTTGTGGTGGGGGTCAGTGTCCTTATCGCCTTTGCCATCTCCAAATTGCAGGGGGCGGATCTTTTAAGTTCCGTGCTGGGGATGATGCCGGGCGGTCTGGCCATGATTATGGTGTTGGTGGAGGAAAATAAAAGGGTGGACCCCAATATTACTATGGTAATGCAGGTGCTCCGTCTTTTCGGGGTGATTTTTACGGTGCCGTTTTTGGTGATTTCGTTTATGGATGCCAAGGTTTTGAGCCAGGTCACCAGTGCCGGCAGTGTGGACGGAATCAATTGGCTGGTGTTTATTCCCTTGGGATTGGCGGGGGCTCTGTTTTTTGAAAAATTTCATTTGCCCATTCCTTGGATGTTGGGGCCGGCCTTTTCCACGGGGTGCTGTGTGATAATGTACAATTCGGTGCAGTCCCTGCCCTTTTGGGTTATGTGGCCGGCCCAGACAGCGGTTGGTTTGAAGATGGGTATGTTGTTGGAGGCGGGCCGGGTGTGGGCCACTAAAAAGTATTTGCCCTCCATTCTTTTGGGGACAGGGGTTCTGATTGGCGGCAGCTATGTGATGGCCTTGTTTTTGCACAGGATTTATGGGGAAGATATGATAACGGCCTTTTTGGCCCTGTCTCCAGGCGGTATCAGCGAAATGAGCATTGCGGGACTTAGCATGGGTGCGGATGTGGCAATTATTTTGGCTTATCAGCTGTTGAGAATTTTTTCCATAAGCTGGTTGGTGCCCTATATTGTAAAGTGGGAGGAAAGGCATAAGGGCATTGTTTAAGGCTGATGGCGAAATTTATTTAGATGACATCTACTCATTTTCAAAAACCTTTCAAACGTAAAAAGCCGTTTTTTCGGTGACGCAATTTTATCTAGGGCAACACCGCATAATTAAGAGGAAAACTTGTTATATCAAAAAAATATCTCTCGAAAAGGTAAAAATGAGAGATTTTAGGTCAATGGTGCGATTTTTATCGCCGTATATCCCACATAGGTCACACAAAATTAGGCAGCCGTGTATCCACGCCTACCTGCAATGATGATGTTCGTAAGTGCAAACATCATGTTCAGTTTTGCTTCCTGCTTTCGTTGCCCTTTGTATCTTGTCTTGCGAAAGCCAAGCTGCCCTTTTACAACAGCAAACACATGGGGCTGTAACAAAATAGCCCCTTTTCGTCTACAAACAGACAAAAACTCAAACAAATCATCAAAACAGAAGGACAGGTACTTGCCGGACATGCGGCGGATACCTGTCCT
>JAZLMD010000111.1:0-2447 GCA_045598465.1 Acidaminococcaceae bacterium
ACATCCAACTCTCCCTTGGCGGTTGCAGCCGTCTGTTCCAACAACGTGCCTGTGGGAAATTGCAAACCTAACGCCACACCCACCCGGTCCACAAACTGTCCCGCATGCAGGTCCCTGCTGCCACCCACCGGCTCAAGCCGGAATCCGTCTCCTTCCACTTTGACGAGAACCACATCCGTAGTACCCCCGGAAGCGTGCAACATCAAAAAATCCCCTTCCGGTTGCCAACGGGCGGACCAAAGCCCCGCCTGCAAATGATTTTCCTGATGACTTTCCAAAAACAAAGGCACATGCAGGGCCTTGGACAAAGAACGGGCGGTCCCCAACCCTACCAAAAAAGCAGGCATATAACTTTCCGCTTGGGGTCTGGGCTTCTCGCTCGCCCCTATAGCGGCAACACTGTATTCCTCAAAAAGCGCCCCTTCCAAAAGCAAAGGTAACGCCCGGGTATGCTGATAAACCATTTCACTCTGCATCAGTCCGCATCCCCCCGGCCTGACTTTCAGAATCTGCCGCCTGTCCTGAAGCAATTCCCCCGCCTCAGATAAAACTGCCACACTGGTTGTGTAACAACTGGTATCCAGCCCAAGGAAAACCTTCATTGCCTTGCAATGGAACCTAAAATCCCATTAATGAACTTCGGAGAAGCATCATCACAATAAATCTTGGACAACTCCACCGCCTCATTAATGGCCACAGCCGGATCCAGCCGCTCATCTTCCAGGGCAAACTTCATCTCATACACACAAAGACGCAAAATGTTCCTTTCCGTAGACCCTAACCGGTCCATAGTCCAACCCTTCAGGTTTTGCTGCAACAAAACATCTATCTCCTTCAGGTTTTTCAATGCGCCCTCCAACAAATCCCTGGCATAACCCAAAGCCACTTTGCCGCGTATGGGATCATGCTCCTGCACCGCCGCATTCAATGCGGATTCACTCTGCAACTCCGGAGAAAAATCAAATTGGAACAAACTCTGCAAAGCAATTTCTCTTGATAATCTTCTCATCTGTGATACCCCGCCGGTAAAAATCTATCCAACCATTCCAACAAATCCTCATCCTTATCCAGCTTATGCCCGACAAAAAAGCCGAAACCGATACAAAACAGGAGGAACAATGTCTGCAACACTCCCAACCATAAGAAAAGAAAACCCGTAATGGCACCAAAAATAGTACAAACCAAACGCCCGCGAAAATTAGTCCATATTTCTGAAAAAATCTGATTGAACATAATGAACTCCTATTCCTGCGCCTTGATTTGCTTGAAGAATATCTCCACATTGGTCACCTCAACCCCCGTGGCTTTCTTCAAACCTTCCCGCACATTGTCCTTAACTTCCTGACTGGTGGCGGGAATCACAATGCCCGGTTCAATACTGGCATTGATACGGATAGAAATCCCGCTCTCCCCCAACTCAGCAATGGTCTTTACGTTAAACACCCCATAAATTTCCTGGGCCAGAGCGGAAGCGTAATCCTCAATAGCGGATTTGCCCAAGGCGACTTTCCCCGTAACCGAATCACTCAGCTGCAAACTGGCAGCCGAAGAAGTTGCAAAATTGGCAATCAACAACCGCACGCTGGAAAGCAAAATGGCCAATCCGCCCAAGCAATATACCGTATTGCCCGGAATTCCTGATATCAAGGCGGCAATATAACGGTGGGGAATGAAATCCAAACTGCACAACACCGTCGCCGCAGAAACCACTGCCATAGAAATAGTATACAAAGTCAAAATAATTCTGTCTACAATAGTCATTTTTCATCCTCCACCGGAGTCGCCTGCCTGTCCCCGGCTTTTATAACACTTTCGATATGCACATCCACGTGCTGTACCGCATAACCTGTCAAATCCGTAATATTACTTCTGACCTTTGCCTGTACATTCAAAGCCAGCTCCGGAATATTGGCCCCATACTCAACCTCAAGATACACCGTAACATTCAGCATCCTGCCCTCAGAAGTTATTCTCACACCCTTGGCCGCCTTCTCCTTCCCCATCAGCTTGGCTACATCATCGGAAAGTCCTCCGCTCATTCCCACAACCCCCGGAACTTCCAGGGCCGCCTGGGCGGCAGTGATAAAAAGCACATCGTCAGCTATCCTGGTATCACCCGGCTCAATATTTTCCCTGACTGGTGGGACTACGCTTTCCTCCCGGGCTTCCGCTTTACCTTCCTGCTCCCGGTCAGTTTTCTTGCCGGCCTCCTCGTTTATTGTCTTGTGTACCTTGCGAAGCAAAGATACCACCCTGTTTTTAAAACTCACAATCTTCCCATCCTGATTTTAATTATTGCCATTATAACACTAAACGAATAAATATACAAACAAAAAATCTCCCCTCTTCACCCGCCCCCGTTCCCTTATTCACATAACTTTCTTGTCGCATAAGGAAACCAAAATTTTTCAGTCAAACCCTACCTCACTAATTAGCGTTGTTCTCTG
>JAZLMD010000112.1:0-2740 GCA_045598465.1 Acidaminococcaceae bacterium
CAGGGTTCAGAAAGGTTAGCAACAATACGAACTTTACTCAACCCTGATGGCTGAACCCTCGACCCTGTCGCCGAAGGCGACTTACGCCTTGCGCTTTGCGCCCTGAATTCTGACACCTGACACCTAAACATAAAGAATAAAAATCATCCGTACTAAATGATGTGGTATAATAAAATATCATGAAACTGAACGGATTAATTGCTTATGAAGATGATTTCATTTTAATAATTGATAAGCCACCCGATGTTTTGGTTCATCCCACTGTAAAGGAATCCGGCACCACCCTTTATGACATGGTGAAGGAATACTACTGTGAGCAGGGACTAAATCTGGGCATCCATCCCGTCTCCCGTCTGGACCGTTTCACTTCCGGGCTGGTGGTTTTCGCCAAGGAAGGGGTGGTTCAGGGCTGGTTGGACCGGGGTTTTTTTGAGAAGGAATATTTGGCGGTTACGGAGGGCATGCCCCCCGCCCTGACGGGCATTATTGATGCCCCCATCGCCCGTAAACCCGGCAGCATTATCGAACGCTGTGTCGCTGCGGAGGGGAAACCCGCCCTCACCGAGTATCGGGTAATAAAAAGCGGAGCCAGACCCCTTTTGGCCTTAAAGCTCCGCACCGGTCGTACCCATCAGATTCGGGTTCATTTGGCTTCCATCGGCTGCCCCGTAGTGGGGGACGGGCTTTACGGCAGTCCCGGTCCCCAGGGACGACATCTGTTACACTGCTGGAAACTGTCCTTTCAGCATCCTGTCAGTGACGATTTTTTTACCATTACCCGCCTTCCGCCGGAAAATTTTTTCTGAAAATTCAACGCAATTCCCCCGCCACCACCGCCGCAATGGCGTTGGCGATGTAATCCAGCCGGGTCTGGTCCGGCCCCTCCGCCATAATACGGATAAGTGGTTCCGTACCGCTGGCCCGGACCAGTATCTGCCCGTCATTGCCCAGTTCCTTGCGGTATTGTTCCACAACCTCCTGAATCCTTTGGTTTTCCTCCCAACCGGTTTTGTCCTTGACCCGGACATTCACCAGCACCTGGGGATATTTTACCATCAGTTTTGCCAAGGCGCTCAAGGGCCGGTTGTTGTTCAGCATGGCACACATAAGCTGTACCGCCGTCAGGATGCCGTCCCCTGTTTTGGCATATTCGCTAAAGATGATGTGGCCGCTCTGTTCCCCGCCTACGGAATAGTTATGTTTGAGCATTTCCTCCAAAACATATCTGTCCCCCACGGCGGTTTTTTTGCTTTGGCACCCGTGTTCCTGCAGTGCCTTGTGCAGGCCGATGTTGCTCATCACCGTGGTCACCAGCATATTGTCGTTAAGTTTGTTTTGCTTTTGCAGTTCCAAAGCACAGATGAGCATAATCTGGTCACCGTCCAGGGTCTCGCCGTTTTCGTCCACCGCCAGGCACCTGTCCGCATCCCCGTCATTGGCAATGCCCAAATCCGCATGTTCTTCCACCACTTTCCTCTGCAGTGCCTCCAGATGGGTGGAGCCGCAGCCGTTGTTAATGTTATCGCCGTCCGGATGGTCAAAAATCACCACCACGTCGGCACCAAGGGAACGCAAAATAACCGGTGCAATTTCACTGTTGGCACCGTTACTACAATCCATAACCACCTTAAGCCCCCGCAAATTGGTACTGGCAGTACCCACAATATGTTCCACATAACGGGTGGCCAGGTTGTATTCATAGAAAAGTTTACCCACACTGCTGCCACTCACCGCCCTGGAGTAGTCAATGGGGCTTTTCACAATGGCTTCAATTTCATCCTCCACAATATCCGGCAGCTTGTAGCCGCTGCTGCTGAAGAACTTGATGCCGTTGTCTTCAAAGGGGTTATGACTGGCGGATATCACCACCCCCGCCTGGGCCCTGACGAAGGGGGTCAGATAGCTGACCGCCGGGGTACAGATAACCCCCAGGGAATGGGCATTACCCCCGGCGGAGCAGATGCCTGCCACCAAGGCACATTCCAGCATGACACCGCTACGCCTGGTGTCACGGCCAATCAGGATTTTCGGTTGGGCGGTTTCCCTGCCGAAATAGGTGGCCGCCGCATAACCCAGCTTAAACGCCAGTTCCGGGGTCAGTTCCACATTGGCAATTCCCCGCACTCCGTCCGTTCCAAACATTCTTGCCATAATTAATTCCTCACTTAAACTCTATACTTGCTTTTTCCGCCACAGGCGTGGGGCGGGGGACCGGCTCAGTTTTTAAGTAGCCGGTGGTGGGGGCGCTCTCTACGCCTACACCATAAACACCCTACCCTGTCCTTGCCTTAACTTCCCTGTCTATAAACTCACATACCTCACTAAAATTTTTATCTATATCACTATTCAAAATTCTAATTACGCTGTACCCATTTTGTTCCAGGAATCTCGTCCTTTCCGTATCATATTTTTGACTCTCAGGATTATAGTGTCCCCCTCCATCAAGTTCAACAATGAGTTTGGCAGCATTACAAGAAAAATCCACAATATATTTATAAATAACCACTTGTCGCTTGAATTTGAACCGATAATTTTTTAAAAACATAAACCACAATTTACCCTCCCAAGGCGTCATTTGCTTGCGCATCTCTTTGGCATATTGATTTAGTTTTTCTTTAGTTTCAATTTGTTTCATTATGTTATTCTTTCTGTCGTAGCGAGCGACCCACCCCGTCTTGCCCTCCTTTGTTCCTATCGGCAATCCACCCCGCCCACGCCTGGGCGGGAAAAACCAACACTA
>JAZLMD010000113.1:0-8568 GCA_045598465.1 Acidaminococcaceae bacterium
CGTGGTGGAAAGAGGTTGGCAATGATTTGGCGTTTGGCGCCGGCTGTGGTGCAGAAGGAAATTGTAAATAGTGGGGCCCATGCGGGAAGTTTTGTTATTTTCCAAAGTAAGAGTTCCATTATTCCTTTGAAGTTGAGCCGGGTGCGGACTCCAGCGGCCAATATTTTGAAGCAGGAAATGCTGGCTTTGGGTGGGGATGCGGTTACGCCCATGAGCACCATTTTGGGAACGGAAAAATATGTTGATATAATTTTGCTGGGTACGGAAAAGCAGTATAATTTGCTTTTGCAAAAGTTGGCGGACATGCCTTTTTTCGGTTTGGAAAAATGGCGGGAGGATTTGCAGGCCTTTTTTTGTCCGAAGTCCGTCAGCATTAAATTGGGGAAAGGAAGGGTTTTGCACGCCCAAAAAACCTTGGTTATGGGGATTGTAAATCTGACTCCGGACAGTTTTTTTGCAACAAGCAGGATGGTTTTTTCCGGCAAGGGCAGCATTGCCGAAAATGCCGGGGACGCTGTGGCGGACTATGTGCAGGGGATGATTGAAGACGGGGCGGATATGGTGGATTTGGGTGCGGAGAGCACCCGTCCGGGAGCGACCCCTTTGTCGGCGGCGGAGGAACAGAAACGGCTTTTGCCCGTCCTGCGGATGCTGCGACAAAAATATACTGATTTGATTATCAGTGTGGATACCTATCATGCGGAAACGGCCAGAATGGCGGCTGAGGCGGGTGCGGATATTATTAACGATGTGAGTGGCAGGGATGATCCTGCCATGCGTAGGGTGGTGGGGCAATACGGCACACCCTGGGTTATTACCCATAACGGACCGGGAGGGATATTGCAGGTCACCGAGGAATTGTTGGCAAGGGCGGAAAAACTGCAATTGCCCAAAGACAAGGTTATTTTGGACCCGGGCATCGGTTTTGGTAAGGACGGGGCGGATAATCTTGATATTTTGCAGAATTTGTCCATGCTCACCTGCTACGGCTATCCGGTACTTTTGGGTGCCAGCCGCAAGTCCGTTATCGGCACGGTGTTGAATTTGCCGCCGGAGGAGCGTTTGGAGGGAACTTTGGCCATTAGTGCTCATGGGGTGGAGCAGGGTGTGAATATCATCCGGGTTCATGATGTCCGGGAAAATTGCCGGGCCATCCGTATGGCAGAAGCGCTTAAATAGGGCTTTCAGGTGTCAGGTGTTGAGATTTAGGGAAAGAAATGAGCATTGCGTATATCGGACTGGGAAGTAATTTAGGGGATAGAAAAGCTAATTTGGACATGGCTTTGGACAAATTGAAGAAGGCAGGAATTAAAGTTGCTGCCGTGTCCAAATATCTTGAAAGTGAGCCCTACGGGGTGCTTGACCAACCGAAGTTTGTTAATGCGGTGGCCAGGGTGGAGACGGAATTGGGGCCGGTGGAATTGCTGGATACTTTGTTGGGGATTGAAAACAGTATGGGCAGGGTGCGGCTGAGGCACTGGGGGGAGCGGAACATTGACCTGGATTTGCTCCTGTATGATGACGTCAAGATGCGGACGGAGAAATTGACTTTGCCCCATCCGGATATGCAAAACCGGGATTTTGTGTTGAAACCTTTGGCAGAGGTAAGAATTGGGAACGGGGAATTGGAGGAGAAAAATTATGCAGAAAAATAAGGTTTGCGGAGTTGAATTGAGCCGGTTGGGGTTTGGTACCATGCGGTTGCCGGTACTTCCTGACAAAAGCATAGACCAGGTACAGCTGGACCGAATGGTTGCCTATGCTTTGGAACATGGGGTGAATTATTTTGATACCGCCTATCCCTATATGGACGGAAAATGCGAGGCGGCTGTGGGCAAGGCCCTGGCCAAGCATCCCAGGAATTTGTGGCATTTGGCCACTAAATTTCCGGGTCATCAGATTGCGGACAAGTATGACCCGGCAGAGGTGTTTGAGGACCAGCTGAAGACCTGCGGGGTGGAATATTTTGATTTTTATCTATTGCATAATGTTTATGAAAATTCCATTCCCGTTTATGAGGATCCCCAATGGGGCATTTTGGATTATTTCAAGAAACAGCGTGACTTGGGCAGAATCAAGCATTTGGGTATGAGCAGTCATGCCCGTCCTGAGACCTTGCAACAATTTTTGGATAAACACGGGAAAGATTTGGAGTTTGTACAAATCCAGCTGAATTATTTGGATTGGACATTGCAGAAAGCAGGGGAGAAATATGAGATTATCACTGCCCACAATTTGCCTGTTTGGGTGATGGAGCCGGTGCGGGGCGGCAAGCTGGCGAAACTGCCGGAGGCGGAGGAACAAAAATTAAAAGCCCTGCGGCCTGATGACAGCATTGCGGCCTGGGGCTTCCGTTGGCTGATGGGGTTGGACAATGTGAAAATGATTTTGAGCGGTATGAGCAACGAAGACCAGATGCGGGATAATGTGAAGACCTTCAGCAGCGGTACACCGCTTAGTGAAAAGGAGCGGCAGTTGCTTTTGCAAATCGCCGAGCCGTTGAAAAATGCCATTCCCTGCACTGCCTGCCGCTATTGCTGCAACGGTTGTCCCAAGGGTTTGGATATTCCCTTTTTGATTGCACGCTACAACGATATGAAGTACGAGTTGAATTTTAACTCCGCCATGCAGATGGATACCATACCTTTCAGCAAGTGGCCCGGGGAATGTTTGCAATGCGGCCGTTGTGCTAAGGTTTGCCCCCAAAATATTGATATTCCGAAGGTGATGCGGAATCTTACGGAACTGTTGGAGCGGGCTCCCAAGTGGGCGGAAATTTGCAAGGAAAGGGCGGCACAAAAAGCAAAAAAATAACTCCTTTCGGGGAGTTATTTTTTTGACAATTCGCTATACATCAAGGAGCCGATAATCAGGGCGGCTCCGATCAGTTGGGGGACGCTGAGCACCTCCCCAAGCAGCAGCCAGCCCCAGACAATGGCAAAGATGGGGTCGATATAACTAAGGATGGTGTATTCCGCCGAAGGGATTTTTGGCAGGGCGGCGAAGAAGAGCACATAGGCCACACCAGTATGGACAAACCCTAAAACGCAGGTAATCAGTGTACTCATATCCAAACCAAATCTGGCATTTGCCAATTCCCCCGTGAAAAGGGTATAGGGGATGAGAATCAGTCCGGAGAGGGTCAGCTGGATGGCGGCCACTTCAATATCGGGAATATCCTTCATTACTTTGCCGGAGAAAATTGTTGCGGTACTTGCCAGTGCGGCCAGGACGGCCAAGCAAATTCCCAATAAATCCTTGGTGCTGAGGGTAAGTTTGTAGGCACCGCTGACCAGCACCATGCCTCCCAGTGCAACCAGGACACAAATCCACTGGCTGAGGGTAATTCGTTCTTTGGTGATGAAGGGAGCGAGAAGGATGACAAATACTGTGTTGGTGAAATAAAATATTTCTGCAATTCCCACTTGGGTGTAGCGGTAGGCCTCAAAAAGAAAGGCCCAGTTGATTCCCAGCATAATGCCGCCGATAAGCAGGGCTTTTATATTTTTGCGAACCTGTTCCCGGTGGAAACCGTCATATTTGAGGTAGAGAACGGAAATCAAAAAAGCACTGCCCATGATCCCCCGCAGCATGGCAATGACTTCGCTGGGCAGATAGACATAACGCCGCAGTACCCCCAAGGTACTCCACAACAACATATCAATAACGATGAAAAGCCGGGGTGAATTCATTTATGAATCATACCTCTTCAGCAAATCCGCAATGATTTCTTTTTTGGATTTGCGTTTCTTCTTTTCAAAATTGCGGTAATTGTTGTCCCTGTGGTCCGTGCTGTAATCCGCATAATCAAAATCCTCATTATTTCGTTCGTAACTGCGATTGTAATGGCCTCTGCCGTCATCCATAATGTGTGTATTTTAGCACAAGCCGGGAAAAATTTCATTATAATATCGGTGCGATTGATTTTTTTCAGTTGCAATACTGAAAATAGTATGCTATAATATCCGCAAATAGTGTATACTATTTGCGGCTTTGTTCCACTAAATGATTTAAAGGAGGAAATGAAAATGGAGAAAAGTAAAGAATTTTTGTTGTGGTTTGAACAATTGGAACGCAAGGACGTGGATATTGTGGGCGGCAAGAGCAGTTCTCTTGGTGAAATGACAGCCAAGGTGGACGTGCCCGTACCTTACGGATTTGCAACTACCGCCTATGCTTACCGTTATTTCTTTGAAAAATCCGGGCTGGACAAGGAGCTGAAGAGTATGTTGGCGGAACTCACTGATGTGGAGGATTCTGCTTTGCTCCGCAGGGTCTGCAAAAAGATTCGTGAAGCCATTATGACCAAGGAAATGCCTGAGGATTTGCAGAATGCCATTGCTGCGGCTTACAAAAAGTTGGGTGATAAGATGGAACAGAAGGACCCCTTCGTAGCCGTCCGTTCCAGCGCCACCGCTGAGGATTTGCCTGACGCTTCCTTTGCCGGTCAGCAGGATACTTATCTTAATGTAAAGGGTGCGGATGTGGTTGTGCAAAAGGTGAAGGAATGTTATGCTTCCTGCTTCACCGACAGGGCGGTTTATTACCGTGAAAAGCAGGGATTTGACCATATGAATGTGGCTCTTTCCGCCGCCATTCAGATGATGGTATTCAGCAAGGCGGCAGGGGTTATGTTTACTGTGAATGTGGCCACCGGTGAGGATACCAACATTTTGATTGAAGGCGCCTGGGGTTTGGGCGAATATGTGGTTCAAGGCACCGTCACTCCGGATAACTACACCGTTTCTAAGGCGGAGGGCAAGATTATTGAAAAGAATGTGAATGACCAGGACATTAAACTGGTCCGCAAGGAAGACGGGGACTGTGTGGAAGTGCGGGTTCCTAAGAATGAAGTCAATATGCAAAAATTGACGGATGAGCAGATTGTGGAACTGGCCACCTATGCCAAACGTATTGAAAAACATTACGGATGCTATATGGATATGGAATGGGGAGTGGATGAACGGGATAACAAGCTTTGGATTTTGCAGGCCCGTCCTGAAACCGTTTGGAGCCGCAAAAACAAGAAGAAACTGGAAGCCAATGCTAACACCGTACAGGGCAAGGTGGTGGACAAAAAGGTTATTGTCAAAGGTTTGCCCGCATCCCCCGGCTCCGCTGCCGGCAAGGTGCATGTAATCCTTGATCCCAGCCATATTGATGATTTCAAACAGGGGGAAATTTTGGTAACTGAAATGACCGCACCTGATTGGGTTCCTGCTATGAAGAAGGCGAAAGCCATCGTTACCGACAGTGGCGGTATGACCTGCCATGCTTCCATCGTCAGCCGTGAACTGGGCATTCCCTGCATCGTAGGTACCAAGAGCCGGGGCAGTGCCGCCACCAGTGCCATTAAGGACGGCATTGATGTTACCGTGGACGCAACCCATGGTGTGGTTTACGAAGGTATTGTGGAAGAGGAGAAACCGGCGGCAGCAGCTCCTGAGGCAACGGCGGGTGCGGCTCCGGTGGTGGTGGCTGCAGAAAGCTTCCCCGTCACCGGCACCAAGATTTATATGAATTTGGGTGACCCGGATCTGGCGGAAAAATATTCCGCCCTGCCCTGCGACGGCATCGGCCTCATGCGGGAGGAATTCATTTGGACCACCTATATCCACGAGCATCCCCTGTACCTCATCAAGATCGGTCATCCGGAAAAAGTTGTGGATATGCTTGCGGACGGCATCAGCAAGGTTTGTCAGGCCATGAGCCCCCGTCCCGTGACACTGCGTTTCAGCGACTTCAAATCCAGTGAATACAGGGATTTGAAGGGTGGCGATGAATTTGAACCCTATGAGCCCTCCGCACTACTGGGCTGGCGTGGGGCAAGCCGTTACTATGACCCCAAATATATTGAGGCCTTCAAATTGGAATGTGCCGCAGTACGCAAAGTGCGTGAAGAATACGGCCTGAAGAACCTGAACGTAATGATTCCCTTCTGTCGCAACACGGATGAGGCACGCAAGGTCATCGGCATTATGGCTGAATGCGGACTGCAGCGTGGCAAGGATTTCAAAGTTTGGCTGATGGCGGAAATTCCCAGCAACATCATTTTGGCTGACCAGTTCAACGAATTTGTGGACGGCTATTCCATCGGCTCCAACGATTTGACCATGTTGGTATTGGGATGTGACCGTGACAACGACACCGTCAGCCACATCTATGATGAAAGGAATTTGGCGGTCCGCCGTGCTGTCCGTCACCTTATCGAAGTTGCCCATGCCGGCGGCAAAACCGTCAGCATCTGCGGCCAAGCCCCCAGCGTATATCCGGAATTCTGTGAATTCCTGGTTAAGAGCGGCATTGACAGCATCAGCGTAAATCCTGATACGGTAAAATTCACCAAGAAATTGGTTGCCCAACTGGAACAAAGAATTATGCTTGATGCGGCCACCGGACGTGGACGTGCGGACAGTGAAGATTTGAAATGGTAAAGCGGTTAATGCATCTGGACACAATTTAGGACTTGGTTGAACATTTTACATAATTACATATAAAACACAACCAATAAGTCAAGAAAAATCGCAAATTTGTGATTTTTCTTGACTTATTTATTTTGACAAAGTAAAATTTTAGTAGTTTTGGAGGGAGTTGGAATGAAACGTAAGATAGAAAAACAATTATTGGCATGGAAAAACAGCCGGAGCAGAAAACCGCTTTTGGTGTACGGGGCCCGTCAGGTGGGGAAAACTTATATTTTGCAAAGTTTTGGCACTAAAAATTATGCAAAGGTTATCTATGTGAATTTAGAGTTGGAGAAAGATGTGGTTCAAATTTTTCAAAACAGCATAGAACCGCATAAGGTTATTTCTATGCTGAGTTTGTTAAAAAATATTTCTATTACATCCAAGAATACACTGTTGATTTTGGATGAAATTCAGGTGTGCGAACAGGCCTTAACCTGTCTTAAGTATTTTGCTGAACAGGCCTCTGAATACCATGTAGTGGCGGCAGGAAGTTTGTTGGGCGTGGCGGTACGTCGGGATGAATTTTCTTTTCCGGTGGGCAAGGTAGATAGCTTGATTTTATATCCTATGGATTTTGAAGAATTTTTGTGGGCTGCGGATTGTGAAAAATTGGCGGAACTTATCTGTCAGTGTTACAGGGGGAAAAATCCCTTGCCGGAGCCATTGCACCGAAGGGCGTTAGAACTGTACCATCAATATTTGGTAGTTGGCGGCATGCCGGAAACAGTCAGGGAGTTTATATCAGGTCAGGATTATTTGGCGGCAGGCAGGGTACAGCGTCAAATTTTGGATAATTATATTGCTGATATGGTGAAATATGCGGAGGCGACAGAAACAGTACGCATCAGGGCGGCTTTTGCTTCCCTTCCGGCCCAGTTGGCTAAGGAAAATCATAAGTTTCAGTATAAGGTTGTGAAAAAAGGCGGCACAAGTGCCATGTTTGGCGTATCTTTGGAGTGGCTCAGTCAGGCAGGGTTAGTATATAAGTGTTGCCGGACGGAACAAGGACTATTGCCTTTGGCGGTTTATAGTAATTTGGCGGATTTTAAGTTGTATATGGCGGACGTAGGTTTGCTGTTGGCTCATGCCGGTATGCCGGGGTCCTACGTTTTGTTACATCAGGCAAATAATTTTATGGGAGACATAACAGAGAATTATGTGGCACAACAGTTGACGGCGGCCGGGTTCAGATTGTTTTATTGGTCCAAAACTGACAGTCAGGCAGAGTTGGATTTTCTTGTGGAGCAGAATGGGAATTTAATCGCTATTGAGGTAAAACGGAGTGTACATAATAAATCCCGCAGTTTGGGTATGTTTATCAAACAATTCGCTCCCCGGCGTGCCATACGCTTTTCCGAGGAAAATTTTTATGCCACCAATAACGTGGAAGGTATTCCTCTGTATGCTGTGTTTTGTATGGGACTACAATAATTTGTTGATTATAACAATTTTGACCTTGACAATATGCTCATGATTCTGTACATCAATGTCGTTTTTGAAACGGCATTTTTTTCTAATTTCACATGTTGTTGACTTGCATTACAAGTCCTAATTTCATTTTGCAGTTGAGAAAAATATACACGTGTGAGTAAAAAATTTACGTGATTTTTAAAAAATGACGTAAATTTTTTGCTATGTTGTTAGTTTCATGTGTATATGTCAAGCGAAAGGAGTGAGGGGCAAGGAGTGAAAGAGTGAGCCATCAGCCAACAGGGTTCAGGATTAAGGGTTGAGGGTTCAGCCATCAGGGTTGAGTAAAGTTCGTATGTTGCTAACTTTTCTGAACCCTGACTACTGTTGGCTGATGGCTGGAGCGAAGCGACACTGCGAGTTAGAAGTTATAAGTTAGAAGTTATAAATTAGAGGAAATATGTTCCTGTGATTAAAGCAGTAAAGTCAGCGGTGTGCGAACTCTTGCCTTCCCACCGGGGGGAAGGTGCTGAGCATAGCGAAGCGGATGAGGGGGGAAACTTCGGCAAAATGTTGAAACGTCCGTATTGCAATGACTTTCCTTGACACCTGATGTAAGGCCAATTTTTGATTCCTTTCTGAAAACTCCGAAGTCGGAGGCCAAGCGGTCTTAGGAAGACAACAGGTCAAT
>JAZLMD010000114.1:0-3146 GCA_045598465.1 Acidaminococcaceae bacterium
CCGATGTTTCCGGCCGTATCAAATGCCTGAATTGTCACCAGCATCTGATTGACCATATCAACAAACACGAAGGTGTAAGATGGTGCACCCTGAACGAAATGGCTGATGAATTCATCAAACGTTTCCCCAAAAAATAAGGACAGGTTGTTTATAACAGGTATCAGGTGATTTGTGCCTGTGGAAGGCGTGCAGCGATTTGTTGCACGCCTTCCTTGTAAAGATTGGAGGGAAGCACAATGTGTGTATTATGCGGTGAAATGATTATGAGCGTCCATTGGACGGACCAGCCCCTACACGATGTGGAATACAGGAATAAAAAGGTGGTTGTGGCAGGGGAGAGCCAGCGGGACAGAAGGCGTTTGCGGTTGAAGAGGGTGAATATTGCCAACAAAATTTTGGGCTTTTACGGCCTGAAAATGAATGACTGGAACGGCAGCCGCTACACCCTTTTTGACAAAAAGGGCATGAGCAAGGTTGTCAATGATTTGGGCGGCATGTGGAAGGCCGCTTCGGATTTGTGCCACAAAAATATGGACCCCTTGGACCCGGCATTTCTCAGCTATTTGCAGAAAGGGAATGAAGCCCTATGATTGCAGGCGACAGCAGATTCCCCATTACCATTGTAACGGGATTTTTGGGCAGCGGCAAAACCACCCTCTTGGCCAATGTGCTGCAGCATGAGGAATATAAGAATACGGCGGTAATCATCAATGAATACGGTCAGGTGGGGCTGGACCACCGTCTGATACGGAGAATTGAGGAGAAAACCCGGCTTTTGAGCGGCGGTTGCATTTGCTGCAATATGCGGGACGACCTCATCAATGAATTGAAGGAAATTCTGAACGAAAAGGAACGTGGGGAAAATGACATGGACAGGGTGGTTATCGAGACCACCGGGCTGGCGGACCCGGCTCCCATCCTTTTTTCCATACTGATGGACCCACTGCTCACCAACCGGTTCTATGTGGACAGCGTGGTATGTTGCCTGGATGCGGCCAACGGGGAATTGCATTTGAAAAATAACCCGGAAACCCTCAAACAGATTGTCACTGCGGACAGGGTCATCGTGACCAAAACCGACCTGGTGGACCGGGAGCGGTTACACCAAATACACCACCGGTTGCATCATCTGAACCCGGCGGCGACGGTATACGGCACGGCCCACGGCATTATTGACCCCACAGTGGTCTTTGACAAGGGGCGGGACAGCCAAAACAACCGGCTGGACCAGTTGACGGAGATTCAGGAAAAATATAAGGACAGGAAGGTGGAACATGATACGGAAGTCCGCTCCATGTCCATAAAATTTTATGAGGCGCTGGATTGGACCGCCTTCGGCCTGTGGATGAGCATGCTGCTTTACACCCATGGGGAAAAAATGCTCAGAATCAAAGGCATGGTGGACGTGGGGGAAAAGGGCCCCATTGTGATTAACGGGGTGCAACACATCATCCATCCGCCCCATCACCTGGAAGATTGGAACGGGGAGGAGAAAAATTCCCAGATTGTCTTCATTATGAAGGGGCTTGAACCCCATAGCATTATGGAATCCCTGGTGGCCTTCCAAAATATTTTGGGTTCCGCCCCCTATATCGAAGAAATAAATATGAATCCCTACGGAGGTTAGATTATGAAAATTAAAGTTGCTGCGGTGCAAATGAATTGTGTGCTGCGGGATGTGGATGCCAATTTGGCCCTGGCGGAAAAACTGCTGAAGGAAGCGGTTGACCAGGGGGCAAAATGGGTGATTTTCCCGGAACTTTTCAATACGGGCTACTGGGTTCCCAAAGAGGATGTGGTGCTGGCGGAGGATATTCCCGCTGGCCGTACCACCCAGTGGATGATTGCCCAGGCCAAAAAGTATCAGATTTTGGTCTCCGGCTGCATTATGGCCAACACCAAAAACCCCGGCATCATTACCGATACTGCCCTCACCGTCAACGAAAACGGGGTAATGGGCACCTATGACAAGGTACACCTTTGGGACAACGAGGAACTTCGATTCCAAAACGGCTCCAAAGTTCCGGAGCCCATCCAATATGGCGATTTGCGTATCGGCATGCAGATTTGCTACGAAATTGGTTTCCCCGACCTTTCCCGGTTGCTGACACTGAAAGGGGCCAATGTCATCATTTATCCCGCCGCCTTCGGCCGGGCACGTTACTACGTATGGGACATTCAATCCAAAGCCCGGGCGCTGGAAAACGGCATCTACGTCATTGCGGTGAACCGAGCCGGGGTTGATGACAACACCGTATTCCTGGGAGGGCACTCCCGTATCGTTGCCCCCGACGGTTCTGTGCTTTGCGAGGCAGAGCGGGATGAGGACAAAGTATTGGTGGCGGAGATTGATTTGGACAAATGCCTTGAAGCCCGCCGTACTGTTCCCTACCTAAGGGATTTGAACAAGGCCTTGGTAAAATCCGAGTGGGAAAAGATTTGAGATATTTTTAGGGATGGGCAGTGGTTGGTTGCAATTGGTAATTTATTACGGTTGTGATTTTGGAATATAGTTTATTGTTCTTGACAATTCATAAGTAATGTATTATAATTTCTCAAAAGTCGGTAAATCGCCACCGTAAGCTGCGAGTCAAAAAAGTCGGTAAATCGCCACCGTAAGCAGCGAGTCAAAAAAGTCGGTAAATCGCCACCGTGAGCAGCGAGTCAAAAAAGTCGGTAAATCGCCACCGTGAGCAGCGAGTCAAAAAAGTAAGGAAGGGCGAAAACCCTTCCTTTTTTCTGAAAGAAAATGTTACAGTTATATTATATCAAAGAAAACTATTTGCAATTTTTAAATCAGTATGAAAGCAAAGTGGCAAAATCTCATGGCATGTTTAGCCGTCCTTTTGTTGGTGTTGTATTTTCTGTCAACGGCTTTTTTTATTTTGCACCTTTGTCTTCGCCCAAAAAGAAACATTTGCTTATATCGTCAAGGGCATTGGATATTTTCAAAATTGACAAAGGGGAATATGGTATTGTAAATCTCAATAATATGATACCTGTGCCAAGTAATGTTATAGAGAAAATAGATGTTGACGCATTGTTGAACGGGAATGAGCAGGAGCGAAGTTATGGAATTTTGTTAAATAATCAGGTGCGGTTTTTGAACGCTCAAGACAAGAAGTTGTTAAGAAAGGCAAACATTT
>JAZLMD010000115.1:0-2435 GCA_045598465.1 Acidaminococcaceae bacterium
GGGCTCATCAAAGCCGCTGATCATCTGCACCTCTTCACCGGTTGCCAACTCATAAAGACCCACATCCACCGCATTGCCGGTATTGTGGGGGCTTCCCTCCGTATCCGGATTCTCCAGCATACCTTTCTGTTTCTCCGGCAGGGCCATGCTGGCCAACTTGCTGACACTCCAAGGCCGGTAAGCATCCCAAACCACCAAACCGTAGCCCTTCTTTGCCGCCATCTCCTGGGCCTTTACCAGTGCGGCGGCTGCAGAACGGTTCAAATAAAGTTTGTTCACTGTATAGAGCGGTGCACCAAACAGATTGTTGCTGCCACCATACACATTCACCAGTTTCAGCCCTTTGATATTGGCCAGATTAACCAGTTGTTCCTGTACTCCACGCTGTAAAGCCGCAGGCACAACAGCGGCTCCTGCCGCCATCCTTAAAGCATCCCAATCATCACGAGGCGGCAACCTCATCCCCAGTTCCCCTTCTTTTTCGCCGCTGAAGAACATTCTGGTATAGACATGACCAACCACCCTAAGCGAAATCCCATAACCGTCATTATCCCGCTCAAACTTGACTGACACCTGGCCAAAATGACTCATGGGACCGGCCTCATACATGGAATAGCTGTCAAAACGCTGTTTCCGTAGAGAGTACATATTGGAAGAATCAAAACACCTGTCCCCGGGCAAACGGTAAAACAGCTGTAATTCACCGCCCTCCTCCCGAATCAGAATATTCTCCCCGTTGCCGTAATAGAGACCGATAATATACTTTACATCCCGCTGAACAGCATCAGAAAATTTACGGGCCAAAGCCGTACCGGCTCCCGTAGAGAAAATAAGGCCGGCAATTACGCCGACCACAATTCTTCGCAATTGTCCAGAAGGATGTAATATCACAAAACCCTCTCCTTAGGCATCTTGCCGCTGGCAACCAATCGGTTGAAAATAAATCTCTCCACAGACCCCATGAGTCGGGTAAGAAAATGCTCCTTCCCACCCAAGGATTGCACAAGAATAACCGGATGGTTGCTAAATTTAGCCCCCAAAACATCGGTCAGAAGCTTATCACCAACAAAGATAATCTTGCCACCGCCGAAGGCCTTCTTAATCTGCTTGTAGCAAAAAGGCAGGGGTTTGCCGGCCCTCTTAATACAGCCCACACCGCACTGACGAATGATACCGTCAATCCTGTCACCGGTGTTATTAGTAATAAGGGCAACATTGACCCGCTGTTGCTGCATGGAACGAATCCAATTCAAAGCCCTTGGCCCCACAATGCTCTTGTCTCTCGACAACAAGGTGTTATCGATATCCACAACAATCTTATCACAGCCGTTACGCTTCAACCACTTGGCTGAAATATCATAAATTGACTTAACCCTGTAATCGGGGCAAAAACTTCCGAACATACTCAAAACCTCTTATCTCTTCAATGCAATGATACACATTTATAACACAAATCTCATTTTTTCGCAAGGATTTTGTAGGATTTATGTTTTTTATTCAAAGTAACATTGCCAGCACTATCTCTTGGGCCATCAAAAGACCTGCCCCGCCAGGAACAAAAATCATGCTTGCAGGTGTGACAGATTTCAGCAACGGGGCTTCTTCCGAGTAAACCACTCTGATTCCCTCGTCTATGCCTTCCTTCCGCAGTTTTTGCCGAACACTGCGGGCCAGGGGACAGCCACGGGTGGCCGCCAAATCGGCAACCTTAAGTGAGGTCAAATCCAATTTGTTACCCGTTCCCATAGCACTGATGACGGGAATTTTCCTACTGTAACATTCCCGCAAAATATCAACTTTGGCAGGCACATCATCTATACAATCCGCCACAAAATTGACCTTTTCTGACACAAAACCTTCAAATTCACCCGGCCGGTAATATTTTTTGAATACATTGATTTCACACTCCGGATTTATCCCCAGCAGACGTTCCCTGATAACCTCCGCCTTGGAAAGGCCGATTGTTTTCCGTTCGGAGCCCAACTGCCTGTTAAGATTGGTCTCATCATAGCAATCACCGTCAATAATAGTCAAATGTCCTACACCGCTCCTGACTAATGCTTCCGCACAAAAACTGCCCACACCACCGAGACCGAAAACAACAACATGGCCTGCAGCCAATTTTTCTATTGCCTTCTTGCCAATCAGTTTTTCTGTTCTGTCAAGCCATGCCAAATTCCATCACCACCCAACCGCCACGATGCTCCGTATGCAACAACTTAAGACCCCTTCCCGCTGCCAACTTTTCCACATCCCGGGCACGTTCCTCAATAATTCCGCTGGCAAGAAAGGTCCCGCCTGGATTGAGTTTCAGTGCCACATCAGGGATAAGCTGAATAACAATGTCGGCTATGATATTGGCTATAATCAAATCCGCTTTGCCTTCCGTCCCGTGCAACAAATCCCCCACCCGAACATCAATCTTGCGGGACAGG
>JAZLMD010000116.1:0-2965 GCA_045598465.1 Acidaminococcaceae bacterium
AGCTGACTTAAAACAGAACCTTCCGTGTAGGGAATGTAGAAATCTTCCTCCACCGAATGTTTTTGCAGTTTTTCCTGAACCAAAGCCAAAAGAGAATCCAGGTTAATCCCTTTTTTGGCACTGATGCAAACCGCATCCGGCACCTGCTGCAATTTGAGAAGTAATTCACTGTCCGGAGGGAGTTTATCAATTTTGTTGAAAACAGTAATAATGGGTGTATCGGTAATGCCGATGTCTTCCAAAACTTTATACACCGCCCGACTCTGTTCCTCATGGAGTTCGTGACTCACATCAATCACATGAAGCAACAGGTCCGATTCGATGGTGTCTTCCAATGTGGAACGGAAGGATGCCACCAACTGATGGGGCAAGCGTTGGATGAAGCCCACCGTATCCGTCAGCACCGTTTCCTGCCTGTTGGGAAGAACCAGCTGCCTACTGGTGGGGTCAAGGGTGGCGAAAAGCTGGTCCATGGCATAAATGTCGGAATCCGTCAAAATGTTCAGCAAAGTGGATTTGCCCGCATTGGTATATCCCACAATGCCAATGGTGGGCACCTGCTGTTTGGCCCGGCCGGCCCGATGCAAATCCCGCACCCCCTTCACCTTGTTGATGCACTCTTTTATGTAGGCAATACGGTCACGGATATGCCTGCGGTCCAACTCCAGTTTGGTCTCTCCTGCACCCCTGGTGCCGATGCCGCCACCAAGACGGGACAAACTCAGACCCTTCCCCATGATTCGGGGTAACATATATTGCAGTTGGGCCAATTCCACCTGAAGTTTGCCTTCATTGGTTCTGGCCCGTTGGGCAAAAATATCCAAAATCAGACCGGTCCTGTCAACCACATGAGCCCCAATGGCCTGCTCAATATTCCGTTGCTGGGCCGGGGACAATTCGTCATCAAAAATGCAAAGGTCAATATTGTTGGCCTGAACATAAAGGGCCAAATCATGCACTTTGCCCTGGCCAATGAAAAAGGCCGGGTCCGGCTTGGGCCGCTTCTGCTTGAATTTGGCCACCACCACCGCACCGGCAGTATCCGCCAGTTGTTTCAATTCTTCCAGGGAATCATCAATACTCCAGCCCAACATGTCCCCCATGCCGTTGTATTCCAAGGAAATGCAAACAGCCCGTTCCTGATTGTTCATTTGGGTGCTGTTGAGCCGGTTCACCGCCAGGGCCTTTTCCACCATGGTGATAAGGTTGGGCAGATAGATTCGCTCCGTTTCCTCCAAAGTGGCGGGACCGAAGGCGCCCAAAGTGTATTCCTCCCGGTCATCAATACCGGTCAGAAGCGCAAAAGTGACCTCCGATTGGGCAGGGTCCGGCTTTACTCCTATGGCCGCCATAACATCATACCGGTTCAGACGCAGGGCCCCCAAATCCACACCGCTCAAAGTGCTGTCCCCGCCGGGATGGGTATGAATGCAGCGGTAGCCGCAAAGCCGGCTTCCGCTGCGTCGGTTGTTCAAATTAGGCAGCTCAACCGTATTGCTGTCCCCGATACTGACCCATTCAATTTTGCCGTTTCTGTCCAAAAAAACGCTGATTTCCCTATTGAGGGCGTTGGTATATTGGGACATCAAGGTGCAAAGTTCTGCTGTTGCCAACTGGGATTTGTCAACGGGGATATCATAAAGGCGCTCCATCTCCGCAAGGAGGGAGCCCCTGATACCTTTCACATTGCCATGTATTTCCGGCATCTTCTATACCCCGTTATTTTTGCGCCTTCCTACGCACATTGGTGATACTGTCACCGCCCAGACCGTAGTTATCCGTATCCACCTCGTCAATAACCACCACCGTGCTGGCCTTGTTCTTACCCAGAACATTGTGCAACAAATCGGTAGCCCCCTGAATCAGTTGGAGCTTCTGTTCCCTGGTCACATTACCTTCCTTGGTAATTTTGATATTCACATAGGGCATGGCACACCTCCTAATAACTTTGCTATTCTGAAACGCACATTACATCCTGCTTGGACAAAAGATAGATGCAATATTGATTCATGCTGATACCTTCTTTTTTGGCATGCATCGCCAAAGATTGATGCAAACTTTTTGGCAAACGTAATTTGAACTGTCCGGAATAGTTGCTAACTTCTTCCGGTTTATTGATCTTAACACCATCCTTAATAGCAGTTTCCAACCACAACATTTTGGCATCGGACGCATTACGGAGCACCTGTTCCATAGTTGCACCGGTAGTAATACATCCGGGCAAATCCGGATAGGATGCCACATATCCGCCTTCCTCAACATCAGGCATTATTTCCACCCGATAAGGTAAATTCATATACTCTTCAAGTGTTTTCATTATCATCCGCCTCCACAACTTGCTTAACTCTCTTGACATAAACCAACTTAATCGGTTCATGCTTCGGTATCGTAATAGGGTTACATCCCTTCTTTCGGAATATATAATGGCTGCTCCCTCCACTGGGTGCCGTCATTATATATCCGTATTCCTCCAAAATATTCTGCAATTCCCTAAACCGGACATCGTTGGAAAGTGTCAAAATTTTTGCCAGTAATTTATCCCACTTAGACATGATACCTCCCCTTATGTTTCAATTATATATGGTGTCATATACGGTGTCAAGTTATTTTTATCGCAAATGATACACCCGATAAAGTTTTTGTCTGCTTTTTTTCCTTGACAACACCGGTGTATGATTGAACAGCAAAAAATGTAGTACATTTTCCAAAAATGATGTACATTTTATACTCAGGAATGAACTTACATACAAATAGGTAGATCTACATGATACTTACTTGAGTTATTTTTCATTGACATATCACAAGTAAATTGTCTATAATTAATGCCACAATCTTTAGCGAACATTCATACATAAGATAGCATGTTCCTTCTGATATAAAACTACCAGAAAGGATGTGATTCCTATGGGTGATTTCGGGTTTTGGACCCTGCTCCCGCCGTTTGTTGTAATTTTTTTCGCAATTA
>JAZLMD010000117.1:0-2924 GCA_045598465.1 Acidaminococcaceae bacterium
GGAATACTCCTCGGAGGAAAACTTGCGCCCTGCAAAACACTGCTCTATCTTATACCTCACCACCTTTGGCAGCTTGTCATAGGACTGACGGGGGGGGACTGGGGGATCCTTCATAAAAAGATTCCTCTCCCTGTCCACAATCCAAACCGCCTCCTGAGCAACATTGTCCAAATACCGTGCCATACGGGCATGGGCGATAAAGGAACCGTGAAAATGTTCCTGACGGTCAATATTATCCCCCACAACCTCCGCCATCCGCAGGGCTGTGGCCTGCATCTCCTTCTGCTTCAAAGTGATGCTCTGACTCTTGAACTGCTGATAAAAGGCCACTCCCACAATAAGGGCAAAAATAACCAGCAAACCCCCAAAATACAAAGCCAGCCGGCGGGCAATCTTACTCAAATCAAACATTACAGCACCTCAAACTTGTAGCCCTTGCCCCACACCGTCTTCACCTCCCAGCCGGGATGGGGCACCTGCTCCAACTTGGCCCGGAGCCGCTTCACATGGGTATCCACCACCCTGTCCGCACCGTCATAATCATCCCCCCAGACCAAATCCAAAAGCTCATCCCGGCTGAACATCCTGACAGGAGTATTGGCAAGGGTATAAAGCAACTCAATCTCCCTGTTCGTAAGCCGAATCCTCTCCGGCCCTATACGCACCTCATACTTATTCAAATCAATAAATAGATTGCTGATGGTCACAATCCCCCCCGCCGCCGTCTCCAACGACTTGCTGCGGCGCAGCACCGCACGGATACGGGCCATAACCTCCGTAGGCGAAAATGGCTTCACCACATAATCGTCCGCCCCCATATCCAGCCCCATAATCCTGTCACAGTCCTCATCCCGAGCAGTAACCATAATAATGGGCACCATACTGTCCTTACGCAAAAGCTTGCACACCTGGAACCCGTCCAACTTTGGCATCATAACATCCAGCAACACCATGGCAATATCATTCGCATGGGCAGCAAACTGCTTCAGTGCCATCTCCCCGTCGGAAGCCAGAACCGGCTCCAATCCTTCTTTCACACAAAACTTGGCCAAAAGCTTGGCAATCTGCTCATTATCATCCGCAATCAAAATCTTGCTCATCTTCCCACCCCCTCATTACTTTATATTTTACCACCTTGCACATACCTCTTGCAATATGCTATAATAATATATCTTAAAAAAGAGAGGAAAGCCATGAAAATAAAAACTTTTGCACTGGGAGCCGCCACCCTCGTACTCAGCGGACTCTGTCTGGCGACCCATGCCTTTGAAATCGGCGAACGCTCCGCCAAGCTCTTCAACGATGTACTGGACACCTCCAAACACAACCTGCACCTGGTGGTCGTCCAAAAAATTGACATGAGCGAAGTCCTGAGTCCGGAGGCCTTCCAGGCCCTCAAACCCTACCAAAGGGTACGCTATAACCGTTACGAATACAACGAAACCAGCGCCCTCAGTGCCGAACGCCAAACCACCTACGACGGGGCGGGCCGCATTGTCAAAGATGTGAACTCCTTCGCCAAAGGCGGCCAATGGTACAGCATCGACTACGTAAACAAAACCTATGACCGTCTGCCGGAACTGCCGGGCATGACCCGCAGCATTGCTGACCAGTTCTCCCCCTACTTCGCTGACGGTATGCCGGAAGGTGGCTTTGAAGAAATCACCGGCTACGACTTTGACAGACGTTACAAAGCCGACAAAGAAATCTATTTCTACTTCACCAAAGGCACGGACCAGTTCAGGGCCTACACCATCACCGGAACTCCCCGCTACAATATATTGGAAATCAGCGACCAAATCGACATGGAAAAGGCCTTTGCCCTGCCCCCTGAGGACTTCAAACGGCAGGCCAACGAGGCGATGCGGTCCTACGCCGCAAAATTGGTTGGTGCCTTTAACAACACCGGCAAAAAGAAGAAATAAAACAAAATAAACGAAACACTGCTCATCCTCAACTTAATAGTCATATACACATTGGTACTGGTCTGCCACAAACTCTTCGGCAAAACCGGAATGGTGGCCTGGACAGTACTGGCCTCAGTCCTGGCCAACATCGAAGTGCAGGCCCAAATATCCGCCTTCGGACTCAACCAGACCCTGGGCAACATTCTCTTTGCCTCCACCTTTCTGGCCACGGACATCCTCAGCGAATACCACAGCAAAAAAGATGCTGACCTGGCTGTCCGCATTAGCATCTTTGCTTGCATCTCGTTCATTGCCATCAGCCAGTTTTGGCCCCGGTTCACCCCGGGCGGCAGCGACTTCGCCCTCATTCACCTGCAGGAACTTGGCAGGAACACCCCCCGCATCATGCTTAGCGGTCTGGTGGTCTTCGCCATAGAGGAAAAACTGGACATCCATCTCTACCACAAAATTTGGCAGTGGAAAGGCAGCGGCACCCACCAATTCCTATGGCTCCGCAACAACGCCGCCACCATCATCAGCCAGGCCATCAACTCCATTCTCTTCAACCTCCTGGCCTTCTACGGTGTCTTTCCCACCCCCCTGCTCTGGGAAATCATCGCCACAACCTTTTTGATATACATCTGTACCGGCCTGCTGGATACCCCCTTCATCTACCTGGCCAAACAACAGGGTTCAGCCAACAGCCATCAGGGTTGAGTGAAGTCCGCAGAGTGCTGACTATTTTTCCCTCCCAGGCGTGGGAGGGGTGGCTTGCCCTTGCGTCCCCCAACAGGGGGAAGAGGGCCACGAAGTGGCGAAGGGGGTCAGAACACAGAAAGGCAAGACGGGGTGGGTCGCTCTCTTCCGACAGGAAGTAGAAAACTGAAAATCATTTGCTGACTTTCCTGGCTCTAATCACAGGACCATTTTACCTTTAATTTATAACTTCTAACTTATAACTTCTAACTCGCAGTGTGCGACCCCACCACCATATCGCTCCGCTCCAGGCATCAGGGT
>JAZLMD010000118.1:0-3125 GCA_045598465.1 Acidaminococcaceae bacterium
AAAAGGACATCCTTGCCGGCTGCCAGCTCCATCTCCACATATTCCCTGGGAGTACCGTAATAATTGCCGAATACCTCCGCATACTCCAAGAGTTTGTCTTCATCCATCATTTTGAAAAAGGTGGGTTTGTCCACAAAGAAATAATCTTTGCCATTCACTTCCCCGCCCCTTGGGGCCCTGGTTGTCACACTGACGGAATATTCAATACCGGATATTCTTTCCATCATCAGATGATTAATGGTCCCCTTGCCCACTCCGCTGGGTCCGCTTGTTACAATCAATAAACCTTTACTCAATGTTTTGTACCTGCTCCCGAATTTTTTCAATCTCCGCCTTCAAATCAATAACCGTCTGGGCTATACCGCAGTCATTGCCCTTGGAGCCGATGGTATTGGCTTCACGGTTGAACTCCTGAATCAGAAAATCCAGTTTCCTGCCCACAGGTTCATCACTTTCCAACATGGTCTTGAACTGTTTGACATGACTCTTCAACCGGATGATTTCCTCCGTAACAGCCGTCCTGTCAGCAAAAATAGCCACTTCCTGCAAAACCCTGTCCGGATCAACTTTAATATTTTCCTTCTCCAGGGTCTCTTGTAATCGTTGCAACAATTTTTGCTGATACTCCGCAACTACCTGAGGACTCCGTTCTTCAATAGCCCCCACTAAATTCAAAACCCTGTCCGCCCGATAAAGGAAATCCTTCTTGATATTTTCCCCCTCCGCCTGTCGCATTTGCAAAAGGCCTTGGATGGCCTCCTGCACCGCAGCTATTACCTGGGGCTTGACTGCTTCCGTATCAAAAAGGCCTTCCTTCAACTTAATTACCTCCGGTGTTTTGGCCAAAAAACTGATTTCCTGACCTGACCCCATACTGTCCGGATCAAGCTCCACCGCATAGGCGATTTCCTTCAAAGCGTTGTGATAAGCCAGGGCCAGAGTACCGTCCACTTGAAGTTTTACATTGTCCCCCATATCATAATCGGCAGAAATGTAAACATCAACCTTCCCCCGACTGATATACCTTTGAATCTCCTTGCGAATGCTATCCTCCAAAGGATTTAAAAAACGGGGCAAGCGAATGTTAATCTCGCTGTAGCGGCTGTTAACACTCTTCATCTCAACATAGATACTAAAGGTTTGGCTCTCAAAATTTCCCCGGCCAAACCCCGTCATACTTCTCAACATATTACCTCCGTACCCAAAACAATTGCTTTACTATTTTATGTAATCCGATGTATAATGTGTACAATTCATGGAAAAAAATTTAAGATATTTTCCATACGTTTCCATTTTGGGCGAAAAATATAAGAAAAAGCGAGGATTGTGTAAATGAACATTGAAGCGATAGACCTATATAAACAAACCAAATACCTGCAACAGGAGTTGGCGGGAGTGCAAATACAAAGGATTTATATGCCCACACCCCAATCCGTTCTATTTGAATGCCGAGGCAAAAATAACATCCGCCTGCTGGCGGACCTGGGCGGCAACGGTCCCGCTCTCTATATTCATGAGGGAGTGCTACCCACTCCTGCGGAACCGCCCGGCTTTTGCATGTTGCTGCGGAAACATTTTGAAGACGGTTACATCGAAAGAGTAGAACAACTGAACTTTGACCGCATCATCGTCCTGAAAATCAACGCCCCCGTCCCTGGTGACAAATACACTCCCAAGGAACTTATTTTTGAACTCACAGGCCGCAACTCCAACATCATTCTCACAGAAAAAAACCGCATCATCAACTGTCTAAAACATATCAGCCCGGCCATCAATCGCACCCGCACCATACTACCGGGACTGGACTATGTTCCGCCGGAGCAAATAAAATCAAAACTTCATCCCCTGGCGGTGGAAGCCAAAGTACTGGCGGCCGTTATTTACAACAACTCGGGGGAAACCCTGTCGGACAAAATCCTTGCTGTCCTGCAAGGTATCGGCAAAAAAACCGCCCAATCCTTGGCTCAGGCGGCGGACTTGGAACAAGCATTATTGGATTTGCAACAGCAATGTTCCGCCCCCGCCAATGCCGAAACAAACCAGATGATACGGGAAAAAATGGCTGTCAAGCCGCTGCAATTGGACCAACAGAAACAACTTTTGGGCATAATCAGAAATGAAATAAAACGGCTGCTAAAAAAACTCTCCCTGCAACAGCATGACCTGCAACAGGCGGAAAATGCGGAACAATACCGTCAAAAGGCGGACACCATCATGGCCAACCTGTGGAACATAAGCAAGGGCTCAAAATCCTGTACCTTGAACAATATCTATGACGGCACACCCCTGCAAATCGACCTGAACGGAGCCCTTACCCCCAACGAAAATGCCCAAACCTACTACAAAAAATATGCAAAACTGAAACGGGCCAAAACAGAAATATTAAAACAAATTACCGCCGCTCAAGAGGAAAGCCACTATCTTGAAGAAATAGAAAACTCCCTCACCCTGGTTCTGACCCGTGAAGAAGTTGAAGAAATCAAACAGGAACTGCAAAATGCGGGATACATTAGAAAACCCAAAGTAAAGAAAGCATCCCACTCCCCCAGCCAACCCTTGAAAATCCAAATGACAGATGCAGTTATCTACATCGGCAAAAACAACCGTCAGAACGACCTGGTAACCTTCCGCTATGCCAAACCGGAGGACCTTTGGTTCCACACCAAGGATATCCCCGGCAGTCACGTGGTACTAATTGGCGAACATAGCGAAGCCAACATCCAAAAAGCCAGAATGTTGGCAGTGCACTTCTCAAAAGCGAAAGGCGGCAGCAATGTACCGGTAGACATGGTCAAAAGAAAATATATCAAAAAGCCCTCCGGTGCCAAACCGGGCTTCGTAATTTTCACCAATAACACCACATCCTACGTAACGGATGAAGAAGGCATAAAATAACACTTTTTCAATCAGCCGTGAAATTATAATATACTTTCATTAAAAATGTAACCAAAAATTCCTACTGGCCATAGCAATTGTGCTATCAATAAACATAGGCCACGCTTTGGAAAGGCCGGCCCGCATCCGTCCTACCCTCAAAAGTACCGGAACCTTTAATATTTATGGACATGTAAGCACGAAAATGCCCCGTCAACTTGCACCCAGAACCAATCACCAAGGGCAATTCA
>JAZLMD010000119.1:0-2684 GCA_045598465.1 Acidaminococcaceae bacterium
CTCCGCATCGGCTCCCTGCCCAACCTGCCGGGAATTTCCTTGCCCACAATCTGTCGTGAGTACCAAAAAATTTATCCCAATGTAACCCTACACTTTCTTGATTTCCCGCTCAAATACTATTTTGACCTCTTCAATATCCACACTTTTGACATCATGACCGAAAATATGATGAACTACCACCACCACCTGGAAAATTTGGATTTTCTTCTGCTCAGGAAGGTGCCCCAACATATCGGGGTTTCCGAAAGTTCCCCCCTGGCACGGAAAAAGAAAATTTCTTTCAAGGATTTGCAAGGCCTAACCCTGCTCATGTACCGCAAGGGCATCGGCAAATCCGAGGACCAGCTCCGGGAATATCTGCACAAGAACGAACCGGACATCAACATTGTTGACATAGAGCTTTACGACACCTCCCTCACCGCTAGAACCTTTATGAGCAACTGTGTAGTGCTGCTCTATACCAAGAAAAGTTATCCCGGTCTGGTAAGCATCCCGGCGGATTGGGATATCACCATCGACCTTGGAATCGGCTACCACAAACAACACAATGAGGATGTGGCCAATCTCCTCACCCTTACGGAGGAACTGAACAAAAAAATGGACATTTTTTCCTGACACCAAACAAAATAAAAACACTATAAAAGGGTTGGCTTCTGCCAACCCTTTTTGCATCTGCTGAACTATCAGAATGTATATTCAATTCTTAACATACCGGCGTGGGAACGGAACCCTTTGCGAAAGCCGCCGTTGTAGTCCAAAGAGAAATTCCAATTTCCCCGGCTGGCCTCCAAACCGATTCCCGCTTCCACACCAAAGCGGGATAAGGGCCCAACCTTAATCCGATAACGGCCGCCGCCAAGGACATTCACATCTGACCCGTCCCCATTCCTGCCCATATCCCAGGTGCCGGCCAAACGCAGGTTCATCCTGTAGGTCCAATCCCCTTCACTTCTTGCGGCTTTATACCTGACCCCCATGATGCCGGTGAAAACATGGGATTTGTAGCCGCCAATACTCTGAATAGCATCAGCGGAGGATTCCCGTTCCACCGTCAGATAGCGGAGACCGAACTCCGGCGTAATCCCCTTCGGCAAATCATAGCCCGCCATAACATTCACACCCAAGGTCCGCACACCGTATCCGTCCCCAAGTCCAAAAATCTTACTTTCGCTGTAATCGGCCAGACCGAAATTCAACATGCCGCCCACATACCAGTTAGAGGGCTTGTACTTGGCATAGGTAAAGAAATTGTTGCCGGTTATGCTGAAATCCCGTTGCCCGGATTCCCCGTCAATGCCGGTACGGGCATAACCCACCCCCACCAATAGTTTTTCGTTCACCTTGCCGTCCATACCCATGGCAAAGCCCCTGGTATGGGCGGAAAAGCTGCTGCCACTGCTGTTGTTGTCCTTGCTGTAGCCCGCCAATCCCTGGGCCCAGACATCGCTGCCCTGGGCACGGGTTGTGTCAATATCCATTCGTCCATGGACGATATTGCCCAAAACCCTATCCGTATCCTGGGCGATGCCCATCACTATACGGGAAGTGGTGGGAGAAATTTCCTCCGTCAACCTGCCCGCCCTCCCGGCGTCACCGTTTTGGGCCAGACCGGTAATGGTCTGCAAAACGGGGTTACCCCCAGCGGAATCGGAAAAGGCCTTTATGGCCCGGGCCTGTTGGGCATCCACTCCCTCCCGGGTCAGATTGCTAATGATTTCCTCTTCACTCCGCTTATTGACAATGATGGTCCCCTGGTTAACTTCTATATCGTACAACCTGTTTTTGTATCCTGCTTCCAAAGCAAACACTCCGGTTCCCGCCCAATTCTCCGCCTGGGCAAAAACATTTTCCAAATGGCCGCTGCCGTTGGCCACATTAAAGGAATCCCCCGGCAAAAGCACATCCCCATCCAGTTGCAGCGTGCCTGCCTGAATAATGGTCTTATTCAACAAATTACCGGAATACAAACGATTGTCCCCGGAAAAGCTGATTGTCCCCTGACCGGTAATGCCCCCGTCCAAAGTAATGTTGCCCTCAATAATGTCAAGATTTCCAATATTATGAATATCGTTCAACTCACCGTTGGCCCGGTTACCGCTGAAAATAACCCTGCCCTGCAAAGTCATTACACCACGGTTGTAAATCGCCCCGCCCAAGGCCTGCCCCGATGGGGCATTGTCGTAGTTGTTGCTGAAATCCACCGGCGCATTACTTCCGTCAATACCCAGCGTACCTTCATTATAAATGGCACCACCACAAGCATCACCATTTGCCGATTCCGCCCCATTTCCATGGAAGGTGACAACAACAATATCCCCCAAAATAGCATCGTCAGCATTCCTGTAGGAAGAAGTGGACATGCCAAAATTAGCCATATTTCCGCCAAGAATTGACCCGTCGGATACACCGCCGTCAAGGGAAATACTATCAATCCCCATGCCGCCACCGATTGAACCGTCGGATATCCCGCCCCCAATGGAGATAGTGTCATCTCCATCGCCGCCTCCGATTGTGGCGTTGGATACACCGCCACCAATGGAAATACTAACATTCCCGATACCGCCACCGATTGAACCGTTGGGTGTTCCGCCGCCAATGGGGATAGTGTCACCCCCATCACCACCGCCGATTGAACTGCGGGGTATACCGCCCCCAATGGAGATAGTGTCACTACCATCGCCGCC
>JAZLMD010000120.1:0-3295 GCA_045598465.1 Acidaminococcaceae bacterium
CCACATCCCCGGGGGCCTTGGCCAAAAAGCCCTGATTGTTCAGCTTGCCATTGACCCTTGCCAGCTCCTTATCCAAATCCGCCACTTCCTTCGTCAGTCGGGCCGTCTCCTTGTCCACGTCAATCAGACCCGCCAGGGGCAGATAAACTTCGATGCCCGTAACCACAGTAGTCATGGCATTGGCCGGCTTCTCTGCGGTCAGGGGCAACAACTGCAAATCGTCAACCCCGCCCAAAAGATGGATATAAGCGGCATTGGCTTTAATGCCTTCCAACAATTCAGCATCCGCCAACAGGATGGCAGGCACCTTCTTGGAAGGTACCGCATTCACCTCCGCCCGCATATTGCGGATTGCACCGATGGTTTCCATAATGGACTGCATAAGTTTTTCCGCCCCATCGTCAACCTTGGCCCCATCACAACGGGGCCACTCCGCCAACATAATGGTATCCCCCTCGTGGGGCAGGCATTGGAAAATTTCCTCGGTAATGAAAGGCATAAAGGGATGCAACAGCTTCATGGCTCCGGTCAGCACCTCCGCCAACACATGTTGGGCCCTGGCCCTGGCCTCCGCCCCCTCATGACCATAAAGACGGGGTTTGGCCAGCTCAATATACCAATCGCAAACTTCACCCCAAATGAAATCATAAATCATGCGTCCCGCTTCACCCAGTTCAAACTTCTCCAACATCTTGGTAACGTTATCAGCAGTGTGCTGCAGCCGGCTCAAAATCCACCTGTCGGACAAATTCATGGGGGCCAATTTGGCATCCCTGCTGTACCCCTCCATATTCATCAGGGCAAAACGGCTGGCATTCCAAATCTTGTTGGCAAAATTCCTGGTACTTTCCACCCGCTCCCAATAGAACCGCATATCATTGCCGGGGGTATTGCCGGTAATAAGCATAAAACGCAAGGTATCCGCACCATATTTTTCCACCACTTCCAGGGGGTCAATGCCGTTGCCCAGGGACTTGGACATCTTACGACCCTGACTGTCACGTACCAGACCGTGGATGAACACCTTGTCAAAGGGTCTGTCTTGCATAAACTCCATGCCCATAACCAGCATCCGGGCAACCCAGAAGAAAATTATATCGTAACCCGTCACCAGTACACTAGTGGGATAGAACTGTTTCAACAAATCCGTTTGCTCAGGCCAGCCCATGGTGCTAAAGGGCCACAGGGCGCTGCTGAACCAGGTATCCAAAGCATCCTCATCCTGATGAACTTTGGTGCTGCCGCATTTCGGGCACTTAGTCAAATCCGTCCGGGAGGTCTGCATCTCGCCGCACTCGTCGCAATACCACACGGGAATCCGGTGCCCCCACCAAATCTGACGGCTGATACACCAATCCCGAATATTATCCATCCACCCCGTATAGGTCTTGGTGAAACGCTCCGGCACAAACTGGGTGTGCCCGTCCAAAACGCAATCCACCGCCGCCTTAACCAGGGGCTCCATCTTCACGAACCACTGGGTGCTTACCAGGGGCTCCACCACATTGCCGCAACGTTGGCAATGACCAACAGCATGGGTGTGGTCATCAACCTTAATCAAATAACCCTGATCCTCCAAATCCCTGCAGAGCACCTTGCGGCATTCGTAACGGTCCATACCGGCATACTTAGGACCGCAGACCTCCGTCATCCTGCCGTTCATGCCGATAACAACAATATTCTCCAACTTGTGCCGGATGCCCATCTCGTAGTCGTTGGGGTCATGGGCAGGGGTAACCTTCACCGCACCGGTACCAAATTCCTTATCCACATAACTATCCGCAATAATGGGAATCTCACGATTTACCAAAGGCAAAAGCATACGCTTGCCCACCAAAGCGGTGTAACGTTCATCCTCAGGATGGACCGCCACCGCCGTATCCCCCAGCATGGTCTCAGGCCGGGTGGTGGCAATCTCCACAAACTTCCCCGGCTCATCAATAATGGGGTAGCGGATATGCCAGAAATGTCCCGCATCCTCCTTATGCTCAACCTCAATATCGCTGAGCGCCGTATTGCAATTTACACACCAGTTGGTAATGCGGGTGCCCTTATAAATCAGCCCCTTCTCGAAAAGGGTGCAGAAAACCTCCCGTACCGCCCGACTGCAGCCCTCATCCATGGTGAAACGCTTCCGCTCCCAATCGCAGCTGACACCCAGGGACTTCAACTGATTGATAATCCTGTCCCCATATTTCTCTTTCCACTCCCACACCCGGCGCAAAAATTCCTCACGGCCCAAATCATAACGGGTCTTGCCCTCGTTCTTCTTAATTTCCTCCTCAACCTTGATTTGGGTGGCCAACCCGGCATGGTCATAACCCGGCATCCAAAGGGTGTTATCACCCATCATCCGGTGCCAGCGAATCAAAATATCCTGCAAAGTGTTGTCCAAAGCATGCCCCATATGCAACTGACCGGTAATATTAGGGGGCGGAATCACAATGGAAAACACTTGTTTGGAGGGCTCCACCTCCGCATGGAAGTAGCCCTTCTCCTCCCAAAATCTATACCATTTCTTCTCCACCGCTTGTGGATCATAAGTTTTCGGAATATTGTTCTCAACAGACATTCTTTAATCCTCCTAAAATACACTATATAACATAGTATTGTAACACAAAAAAACGGATATTTCTATCCGTTTTTTGCTTTTCGTAAAGATATTCACATTACCCGTACCATTTTCCCATCAGTAGTCAACGGCATTCGCAACAACCTTGCCCAAAACAACTCCCAAAATCACCTTGCCCAAGGAAATATCTCTGTTGCCACGGTCATAGTGGTGGCCGGGGGCATGTCTGACCACATGCCGGGGGGCGTGTTTTACATGGTGAACAACCATCTTTGGAGCACGCCGCTGAACCTGATGTACCTGACGGGCCGGCTTATGGTGTCCGCCCTTGGGAGCAGCCAAAGCGCTGCTGGTCAAAGGTGCCAGGAAAACCAAACCCATCATCACAACCGCCGTAATTCTGCTCAAAATCTTTTTCATCATTCCTACCGCCTTTCTTCGTTACTGACCAAAGTATACCTGAAAATTGTGGCGAAAATATGACGAAAAAAATTATTACAACACTACCGAATCTTATTCTCCAAATCCTTTAAGGCGTCCAAAATACTTTTCTTCATCGGCAGGGATATTTTATCGTCATTAAGTACAGTGTCACGCATTTCATTCAAATCCATATCTCCATTGCGTAGCATTTCTTTGTAACCGCCCCCAAAGATAATTTTGGGAACAAAATTAGGGTTTTTCCGTCTTTCTTCTCCAAACAATTCATGTGCTGTGAACCCC
>JAZLMD010000121.1:0-15272 GCA_045598465.1 Acidaminococcaceae bacterium
CCCCCATCTGCATAATCAAGAACTATGTCAAGGAATAGGGAGGGAAGGCAAGAATGTTTATCGATCTTTTTTTCGGGGATGCCAAGTTGAAATTGGATGTGGCCAGCCACAGCAAACCGGTGGCAGTGCCGGGGGATGCCGCCCACAAAAACTTCGTACAGAATTACGAGGTCACCATCCCTTATAAAAATGTCGGCAGCCAGGAGCTGGCGATTTTGGGTGCCTGGGCCAGAGTGTATTTGCCCGACGAGCAATACGCCGGGCTGACTATCAACCATCACCTCCAGGAGTCCTCCAAGCCCCGCAAGGATGATTATTTTGAGGCCATGCTGGTGCCTGCGGGCAAGGGCGGCCAACTGGTGCTGAAACTGCAGGTTATTGCCAGGAACTACACCGGTGCTGAGGATGAATTGGCCAAGGCCATTGCCGCTTGTCCTGAGTTTGATGTGGCCGTTTACGCCGAGTGCCGGGGCAGGGGCAAGGTTTTTATTGAAAAGGATATTTTTACGCTAAAACTGAATTGAACTTCCTATCCGAACCCCTGTCCGTCTGGGGGCGAATTGCAGAGGCGGCTGACCGTGCCCAACCCATAGTCATTTACGGAACAGGCAACGGGGCAGACAAAATTATAGATTTTTGCGAGAAAAAGCATATAGCCGTGGCCGGCATTTTTGCCAGCGACGGCTTTTGTCATGGGAAAATGTTCCGGGGAATCAAGGTTGAAAATTACAGCCACATCATTGCCCGACTGGGCCGGGATTTTCTTTTGGTAATCGGCTTCGCTTCCGAATTGCCGGAAGTTCTGAACCGTTTCCGGGAACTGGACAAACTCCACCCCGCTATTGCCCCCCACCTGGGACTTTACTGCGAAGAAACCCTTGATGAAGCATGGCTGGAACATTATTCCGGAGAATTGCAGGCCGCCCATGCCATGCTGGCGGACGAACTCAGCAGAAAGGTCTTTACGGATATGCTGAACTACAAGTTCAGCGGCCGGCTGCATTACCTGTTCGACCACGCCACAGAGCGGAGTGAGGACCTGAAGCTTTTGCAACTGACGGACCGGGAAACCTACTACGACCTGGGCGCTTACGACGGGGACACAGTCAGAGAATTTCTGCAGGCCACGGACAACCGCTACAGCCATATTGTGGCGGTGGAGCCGGATACCAAAAACTACAAAAAATTGCAGCTCTTTGCCGGTGCCCTTGACCCATCTAAAATAACGGCAGTCAAAGCCGCCATTTGGCACGAGGAGGGAAACATCTCCTTCACTAACCAAAGCGGACGGGCCGCCCATATCAGCACCGGACTGAAAAGTGTACCCGTCGCCGCCACCACCATCCACCGGCTCAGCGCCGCTACCAGCACCATTCCCAGTTATATCAAAATGGATCTGGAGGGCTGCGAAAAAGAGGCACTGCAGGGCGGGGTCAACACCATCAGAAAATATAAGCCCAAACTGCTTCTGGCCGGCTATCACTACAACGAGGACTTGTTCAAAATTCCCCTTATGCTCAGGCAAATACGGCCTGATTACCGGATCTACCTACGCAAACACCCCTATGTGCCGGATTGGGAAATCAACTTCTTGGCAATATAAAAAATCCTGTGGACAAACCACAGGATTTTTTGTGTAAAACTTTTAGCAGATACCACGCATCTTCATGGGCATAGCCAACGCATTCAAAGCCACAATATAAGCAGCCACACGCATGGTCACGCCATACTTCTTGGATGCCTCATAAACACTCTTAAATGCCTTCTTCATCATCTCGGTCTGTTTCTCAACAACCTCTTCCTCACTCCAGAAATAACGGTACAAATTCTGTACCCACTCGAAGTAGGAAACGGTAACACCGCCACCGTTAGCCAGAATATCAGGCACAACAAAAATTCCCTTTTTATCAAATACTACATCTGCTTCCGGAGTGGTAGGACCATTAGCGCCTTCAACAATCATTGTTGCCCGCACCGCATCCGCATTCTCACCGGTCAGCTGCAACTCCATAGCACAGGGTGCCAAAACAGTTACAGGCAATGTCAACAACTCCTCATTGGTCAGTTCCTTAGTGCCGGGGAAACCTACAACTTTCTTGTTGGCTGCCACATATTTATCCAACGCCTCAAAGTCCAAACCCTCTTCGCAATAGATGGCGCCATACACATCAGAAACTGCAACAACTTTGCAACCGTGCTTTGCAAAGAGTTTAGCGGTCCAGCTGCCCACGTTACCATAGCCCTGCACGGCAACGGTTGCCTCCTTGGGGTCAATGTTTTTAACCTTCATAGCTTCCAGTGCGGCAACAACAACACCCATACCGGTTGCCGCGGTACGGCCCTCGGAACCGCCCATACCCAATGGTTTGCCAGTAATGAATCCCGGTTCATATTGATTCTTAATCTTGCTGAATTCATCCATCATCCAGGCCATGACCTGTCCATTGGTATTCATGTCAGGAGCGGGAATATCCAGTTTCTCGCCAATACAGGGGGCAATACGGTCAATGTAACCACGGGTCATACGCTCCAATTCACCCTGGCTCATTTCCGCCGGGTCGCAGACAATGCCACCTTTGCCACCACCATAGGGCAAGCCGGCTACGGCACATTTGCAAGTCATCCAAAAACTCAGGGTCTTAACCTCATCCAAATTTACGCTGGGATGATAGCGTACGCCACCTTTGGCCGGTCCCAACACAGTGCTATGCTGGGAACGATAACCGGTAAACACTTTCACGGAACCGTCATCCATGCGCACGGGAATATGAACTTCCAACACGCGCTCCGGCTCTGCAATGATGGCAGCGGCACCCGGATCCAATTTCATGGCTTTCTCTGCAGCAGCCATGGGGACCTTCGCCATATCAAACAAGTTCATAACATCATCTCCTTACAAAAAAAGTTACCTATATTATAATAGTAGGCAACTTCCTTGTAAAGCAAAATCTCAAGTGTATACAAAATACTTTGCATTTTGTAAATATCTTAACGAAATATTCCGTTTTGACGCTTATCCCTGCATAATATCTGTGTATAGTTTCCCGAAATCAATCCCATCAATAACCTTGCCCCGATATTGCTGCTCCAGTTCCTTGGCGGCCCGCCGCATACTATGACTGGTAATGCCGCTCTCCTCGCTGAGCTTCACCTCCATATACGCAGCCAGGTTGTCACAGGCCTTCATCACACTATCACCTTCGAACCCCTGGGTCAGCCGCAACATATCCTGATGCCATTGCTCCGGCAACAATGGCAAAATCTTCTGATGAATGAGTTTGCTTTCAATCTGTTTCAACACCTCATCCAAACCGGCCACATTCCGTTTGATGGGGCTCACAATATCCCTGGTCAGGACCTCCGGCAAATCGTGGAACAAACCCTGCCAAAAATCCTCCATAGTAGCCCCATCATCCCGCTTACGCTGCAGATTGCACATATAACCAAAAAGCGCCACAATCAAACTGTGCCCCAGCACACTGGTGCTGGGCAACCTGGGGGATTGGGCCCAACGCCGCTGATAGCGGAGTTGTCCCGTAAGGTCCACAAAATTTTTGATAGGGCCCCGAAAAGTTATTTGTCTGACTCCCGCCAAATCCGCATGGCTCAAAAGTTCCGTCTCAATTTCCCCTTTGGTTTCCTCAATACCGTACCTGCCTTCGTTCAGCCGGTAGATGATTGAAAATTCCCATTGGGTGGCCAGATAATGGGACGCCCTGACCAAACGTTTTTCCAAATCATTATCCTGCCCGTCAAACCACTTGGTCATCCTCAATCTTAGTCCACCGTCCAAATCGGGAACCCTAAGATCCACCTGATTGTAAACCCAGGCGTTCAACTCTTTACCGCATTGGTGAGCCAACTCATAAAACACCGGCGGTTTGATGTCCGTCAGAAAGGACCGGTGGATATATTCAAAAATCAACCCCTCTGCCAACACACGCCACTGAACCTTTGCCCCCCCATCTTCCTCGTACCTGGCAAGAACATAGAGAATCATGGCCTTATGGGCCTGCTTGTCAAGTTCCGTAAACCCGTCCACACGAATATGGTCGTTCCATCTCTGCATGGATGCGGCTTCATATAAAAATTCTACAATATTTTTCGTCAACATAATTATTCCTCTTTGCCTCCCAATTATGGTAGGTACCCATAGGACGGAGGGGTTTCCTCCACCTGAAACCTTAGTTAGCAAAAAAATCCGCATCTATGCGGATTTTTTTTGCTTTCCCATTATCAAATCAATTCAATGATAGCCATCTCAGCAGCATCACCGCGACGGGGACCTTTGCGGTAAATACGGGTAAAACCGCCGTGCTGCTCCTTATATTTGGGAGCAATCTCTTCGAACAGTTTTCTCACAACCGTCTCGTCCTGAAGCTCGGCAATTGCCTGACGGCGTGCAGCTAAAGTGTTCTTTTGTGCCAAAGTAATCATAGCGGCACTATGTTTGGCCACTTCCTTTGCTTTGGTAATGGTCGTCTCAATGCGGCCATACCTGAAAAAAGAAACCAGAATGCTACGGAATAAGGCCTTGCGGTTGCCGCTGTTGCGGCCTAACTTTCTATAGAACATTTTATTCCATCTCTCCTTCCACTAATTTAAAGTGCATACCCATGCCCAATAATTTTTTCTTAATCTCCTCCAGTGACTTTCTTCCCAAGTTACGGATTCTCATCATATCGTCTTCCGTCTTCTTGCAAAGCTGCTCAACGGTGTGAATGCCCGCCCGACGCAGGCAATTGGTACTGCGTACGGAAAGATCCAAATCCTCAATGCTGACCGTCTCATCCCCCTGATCACCTAACAACATGCCATCCTCCATATCGGATTGAATAACCATGTCCTGGGTAGTACGGAACATCTGCATATATTCCTGCAGAATCGCACTGGCATGATCCACCGCCAAAACAGGATCAATACTGCCGTCCGTCCAAACCTCCAGAGTAAGTTTATCATAGTTGGTCATATTACCTACGCGGGCATTGGTCACTCCAAACTTCACACGGACAACAGGTGCATAAATGCTATCCACAGGAATAGTGCCAATAACATTATTTAAGCCCTTGTTCCTTTCGGCCGGAACATAACCAACGCCACGGTTAATGAAAATATCCATCCTCAATTCGGCACCTTTTTCCAAGGTTGCGATATGCAAATCGGGATTAAGCACCACAACATCACTAGGACACTCGATATCACCTGCGGTAATTTCACCTGCCCCTTTGAAATCAATGTGGAGAACTTTTTCATCCACACCCTCATCCTCAGCCCTGAAATTCAGACCTTTAACGTTAAGGACAATATCGGCCACATCCTCCCTTACCCCAGGGATTGTAGTGAACTCGTGAAGAACTCCATCTATCTTGATATGGGTAACCGCAAGCCCGTCCAAGGAACTAAGCAGCACACGACGCAAACTGTTGCCAAATGTGATGCCAAAACCACGCTCCAACGGCTCCCACACAAACTTGCCATAACACTTGTCATCGCTAACAAATGTCTCTTTCAGCTCAGGTTTAACAACTTTAATCATATCGTATCACACTCCTCTCATTTGTTGCCCCACGCAACAACTTCTCTTCGACCCAGCCAACAGCCATCAGCCATCAACGGTCAGGGCAGAGGGGTTTCCTCTTTGCCTCCCAGTTAGAGGAGGCGCCCGTAGGGCGGAGGGGTCTTAATCTTCCCTGACACCTGACTCCTGATACCTGAAAACCTGACACCTAAAGTCAACTATTACTTGGAGTACAACTCGACGATGAAATGCTCCTCGATAGGTACGTCAATTTCTTCACGAAGAGGAAATCTTTCAATTTTGGCCCCCATGTTGGCAGCATCAACAACCAACCATGCCGGAACTGCCGCCTTGGCCAATTTCTCATCCATACCTTTGAAATATTCCTTGCTGCGGCTTGCTTGGGCAACTGCTACAACATCACCTGCATCAAGCAAACAAGAAGGAATATCAACCCGCTTGCCATTAACGGTAACATGCCCATGACGAACGATTTGACGCGCCTGACGACGGGTAGTAGCCAAACCCATACGATAAACCACATTATCAATGCGACGTTCCAACAAAATCAAGATATTGGCACCGGTGATACCTTCCATCTTCTTCGCCCTGTCATAGTAGCTGCGGAACTGACGTTCCAAAACACCATAAATGAATTTTGCTTTCTGTTTTTCATTCAGTTGCAAACCGTATTCGCTTTTCTTCTTAGTCATACGGCGAACCTGACGCTTAGAGGTCTTGTTAACACCCAAAAATTGAGGTTCCAGCCCCAAGCTTCTGCAACGCTTCAAAATCGGACTTTTATCTAATGCCATTACAAACTACCTCCTATTATACGCGACGACGTTTGGGTGGACGACAACCATTGTGGGGAATGGGAGTAACATCCCTGATTGCTGTAATTTCCAGGCCGCCGGCTGCCAATGCACGAATTGCGGACTCACGACCGGAACCCGGACCTTTGACATAAACATCAACGCTCTTCAAACCATACTCCAAAGCGTTCTTGACAGCAACTTCAGCCGCCATCTGAGCAGCAAAAGGAGTAGATTTACGGCTGCCCCTAAAACCCATTTCACCTGCGGAAGCCCAAGCCAACGCTTTGCCTTCCGTATCGGAAATAGTGATAATGGTATTGTTGAAAGTGCTGCGAATATGGGCTACACCCGTAGCAACTTTTCTAAGAATCTTCTTCTTACCAGTTCTACCTGCCAAATTATGTCACTCCCTTCCTATTTCTTTTTTGCGCCGGGCGCCTTTTTCGGTCCCTTGCGTGTACGAGCATTATTCTTGGTATTTTGACCCCGAACAGGCAAACCTGCACGATGACGACGACCGCGATAAGAACCAATTTCAATCAGACGCTTGATATTCATTTGTTCTTCACGACGAAGGTCACCCTCCACCTTGATTTCATCCTTTTCGATGACTTCACGGATTTTGGCAACTTCTTCTTCCGTCAAATCACGCACCCTGGTATCAGGGTTGATACCTGTCTTGGCGAGTATTTCCCTGGAAATGGCCAGGCCAATTCCATAGATGTAGGGAAGTGCATACTCAATTCGTTTGTCCCTGGGCAAATCGACACCACTAATACGTGCCATTATCTATACCTCCTCTTAACCTTGCTTTTGCTTGTGCTTGGGATTCTCGCAAATTACCATTACCCTGCCTTTGCGTTTAATGACCTTGCACTTTTCACAAATCGGTTTTACAGACGGTCTAACTTTCATAGTCCTATTCCTCCTGTAACTTATTTGAAACGATAGGTGATTCTGCCCCGGTTTAAATCATAGGGAGTTAATTCCACCGTAACCTTATCTCCCGGGAGAATCTTTATAAAATTCATACGAATCTTACCACTGATATGAGCAAGAATAACATGCTTGTTTTCTAGCTCAACTTTGAACATCGCATTGGGCAATGCTTCCAGGATTACACCCGTAACCTCGATAACATCTTGTTTCGACATTGGGTCCTCCTTCAGGCCTTTCCAAGAGCGTTCTTAATATCCCCATAAACCTTGTTCATATTCTGCAATCCGTTCACCTCTTTGTAGATGCCGGCTTTCTTATAGTAGTCGAACAAAGGTTCTGTTTGTGCGTGGTAGGCCTCAAGACGGTTTCTTACCGTGTCTTCCCTGTCATCATCTCGCTGATAAAGAATACCGCCGCATTTGTCGCATTTGCCTTCTGTTTTGGGTGCATTGAATCGGGTATGGTATGTTGCTCCACATTCCCTGCAAATCCTGCGGCCGATAACCCGGCCAACCAGTTCGCTGTCAGGAACACTGATGTTGAGCACCACATCCAGTTTCTTCCCCATGTCTGCCATAATTTTGTCCAAAGCCATGGCCTGTTCCAAAGTCCTGGGGAATCCGTCCAGCATAAAATCCCTGCTGCATTCAGGTTTTGCCAAACCCTCACGAACCACCCCAATGGTGACTTCATCAGGAACAAGTTCTCCGGCATCCATATATTTCTTCGCTTCCCTGCCCATTGCAGTACCTGCCTTCACCGCTGCACGGAACATATCCCCTGTGGAGATATGAGGAAGCTGAAAATCCCGGATAAGCCGTTCTGCCTGGGTGCCTTTGCCTGCACCCGGAGGTCCCATTAATAGAATATACATAAATCCTCCTACTAATGCCTATGGCCTAATGCCTATGGCCTAATGCCTATGGCCTAATGCCTACTTCATGAAACCATGATAATGCCTCATAATTACCATGCTTTCCGCCTGCTTAAGCGTTTCCAGCGCCACTCCCACCACTATGAGCAATGCCGTACCGCCGAAATATATACCTTCGATATGGGTAATCCATCCGACGATATTTGGCGTCAGTGCAATAATGGCTAAGAATATCGCACCGGCCAAAGTGATTCGGCTCATGACATAATCCAGGTAGTCGGCCGTGGGCTGACCCGGTCTTACGCCGGGAATAAAGCCGCCATTCTTTTTCAAACTTTCACTCAAGTCCGGAATGTTCAGCATTACCGCCGTGTAGAAATAAGTGAAGAAGATAATCAGAATGACATACAGTGTGGTCTGCAGGGGAGTTCCCCAACGCAAATATTCGGCAATCTGCCGGACTGCAGGAACATTCACAAACTGGGCGATGGTTGATGGGAACATCAACACGCTGGATGCGAATATAACCGGCATAACGTTGGCAGCATTTATTTTCAAGGGCAAATAGCTGCTGGAACCACCATAACTTTTGTTGCCCACAATCCGCTTGGCATACTGGATAGGAACCTTGCGTATCCCTTCGGTTATCACCACCACAAAGGCAATGACGGCCAGGGCTAATGCCGCGAACAAGATTACGTTAACCAGTTTCACCGTGCCTGCGTTCAAATATTGGATAATTATTTGCAGTCCCTCAGGAACCCGGCTCACAATTCCTGCGAAGATGATGAGCGAGATACCGTTGCCAAGTCCTTTTGCGGTCATCTGTTCGCCGATCCACATCAAGAGCATGGAGCCGGCAGTGAGCGTAAGGGCAATTAGGAGCATAGGTCCTATGCCCGGGTTACTAATTGCCATCCGCAGGCCGTAAACCATTCCCAGGGCCTGGATAAAACAGAGTAAAACTGAAAACTGTCTCGTCAGCCGGTTGGTTTTTTTAAAACCTTCCTCACCCTCCTTAGACCATTGTTCCAAAGTGGGAACAACAACCTTCAGCAACTGCAAGATAATTGAGGCATTAATGTAAGGGGTAATGCTCATAGCAAAAATGGAAAACTTGCTCAAGGCGCCGCCGCTGAACATATCCAGCAGACCGAACAAGCTGCCGCTGTTGAACAATTGCTCAATTACTTTGGGGTCCACACCGGGCACCGGAATATGCGCCCCCATGCGGAACATTGCAAACATAGCAAGGGTAAAACATATTTTGCGTCTGAGCTCAGGAACTTTGAAAACATTTGCAAACTCGGATAACATTGATTACCTCTTTCTGCAGAATAGTTTTCAAATAACCTCTACCTTACCGCCTGCAGCAATAATTTTTTCTTCTGCCGCCTTAGAAAAACCGCTTGCCTGAACAGTGAGCTTTTTGGTGAGTTCACCTTTGCCCAGGAACCGGATACCGTCCCGAATATTTTTCACAACACCTTCTTCGATGAGCATAACACCATCCACGGTTGTGCCGTCATCAAAACGGTTCAGGACGCTGATATTAAGTTCGGTATATTCCTTACCGAATTTGTTATAGAAACCACGTTTCGGCAGACGCAGGTACAAAGGACGCTGGCCGCCTTCAAAACCGGGACGCTTAACTCCGCCGGAACGGGAATGTTGGCCTTTTTGGCCTTTGCCGGAGGTTTTGCCCAAGCCGGAGCCCAGCCCACGACCTACACGGATATGTTTCCTTTGGGAACCTTCAACAGGTGCCAGTTCATGCAAGTACATCTTTTTCCCTCCTTAGGCCTTTTCAACCTTAACGAGATGTTCAACCTTGTGAATCATCCCACGAATGACCGGATTGTCCTGTTGCTCTGCAGTGGAATTAATCTTACGCAATCCAAGTGCACGAACAGTCAATTGCTGATCTTTGGTATAACCGATTACGCTTTTAACCAAAGTAAGTTTCAACTTTGCCATAATCTCGTTCCTCCCATCAACCAAGAATTTCGGCAACGGTCTTGCCACGGAGGGCCGCAACACCCTCAGCGGACTTCATTGTCTTCAACGCCTCGATTGTTGCACGAACAATATTGCCCGGGTTGGCACTGCCCTGGGATTTGGTAAGGATGTCGCTGATGCCGGCACACTCCAAAACCGCACGCACCGCACCACCGGCAATAACGCCGGTACCTTTGCTGGCCGGTTTCATAAAAACCCTGCCTGCGCCATATACGCCAATATTCTCATGGGGAACAGTGGTCCCCACACGGGGAACAAAAATCATGGATTTTCTTGCATCTTCAATTCCCTTGCGGACCGCTTCAGGAACCTCAGCCGCTTTACCAAGACCCATACCCACATGACCCTTACCGTCACCCACAACCATCAATGCGGCAAAGGAAAAACGACGACCGCCTTTAACCACCTTTGCAACACGATTCAGGAAAACCATCTTCTCAATCATATCGCTCTGGGGTTTTTCTTCCCTGCGTTCACGCCTGTCACCACGTCTGCGATTAGGGCGCTGATCTTTCTTCTGATCTTGAGTTTTATTTTCAAAAGCCAATTGTCATTCCTCCTTTCTTAAAATTCCAGACCGGCTTCACGAGCCGCCTCTGCCAATGCTTTCACACGACCATGGTAAATGTAACCCCCACGGTCAAACACCACATTTTTAATGCCTTTGGCAACAGCTTTCTCGGCAATTGCCTTGCCCACTGCCTTCGCCGCCTCAATATTCCCGCCGTAATTTGCTTTGAGTGCCTTATCGAGGGTGCTGGCCGCCACCAGTGTGCTGCCGGTAACATCGTCGATAATCTGAGCATAAATATTACTCAAGGAGCGGAAAACATTAAAACGGGGAATCTCAGCAGTACCCTTCAGGTATCTGCGTGCACGCCAATGACGTTTTACACGTCTTGCGTTTTTATCAATTTTCGTAAACAAATTCCTTCACTCCCTTCTATCAGCCCTTAGCACCGGCCTTGCCCACCTTACGACGTACATATTCACCCTGATAGCGGATGCCTTTGCCTTTGTAAGGTTCCGGCAAACGCAATGTACGCAAATCAGCCGCCACAGCACCCACCAGCTCCTTGTCAGCACCGCTAACTACAATCTGATTGGGTTGGGGGACTGCAAAAGTGATGCCTGCAGGGGGTTCCTTTACACAGGGATGGCTAAAGCCCAGATTAAAGTTAATCGCCTTGCCCTGCAATGCCGCACGATACCCCACACCGACAATCTCCAATGTCTTGGAATAACCGGCAGTAACACCCTCGATCATATTGTTGATCAAAGTGCGGCTCAAACCATGCAAAGCCCTGTTTTCCTTCTCATCATTAGGACGTTCAACGGTAATCACACCATTGTCCATAGTGAGTTTCATTGCCTTGGAAATCTGACGGCTCAGTTCGCCCTTGGGACCCTTAACCGTAACAAAATTATTTTCAATCTTCACCGTTACGCCGGCTGGAACGGTGATGGGTTTCTTACCAATTCTTGACATATTAACCTACCTCCATTACCAAACGTAAGCGACTACTTCACCGCCAAGACCGGCCTTGCGTGCCGCCTTGTCGGTCATCATACCCTGGCTTGTGGAAACAATGGCAATCCCCAAACCGCCCAAAACCTTGGGCAACTCGTCTTTTTGCGCATAGATTCTCAAACCGGGTTTGGAAATCCTCTTAATACCGCTGATAACCTTTTCCTTATTAGCTCCAAACTTCAACGTAACGGAGATAACAGGATGATTATTCTCGGTAGCAACTTCAAAGTCCTTAATGTATCCTTCACCCTTCAAAATTTCTGCGATAGCCAGTTTAACTTTGCTGGACGGGATAACAACTTTTTCCTGTAAAATTGAATTAGCATTACGAATACGAGTAAGCATATCCGCAATAGGATCAGTCATAACCATTCCGTAAAACCTCCTTCCAATTACCAGCTTGCCTTGGTTACGCCGGGAATAGCGCCCTGATAGGCATATTCACGGAAGCAAATACGGCAAATGCCAAATTTACGCATATAAGCATGAGGTCTGCCACAAATTTTGCAACGGTTATAACGGCGAACTTCGTACTTAGGTTCAGCTTTCCATTTTTCAATCAATGATTTCTTAGCCAAAGTTTCATCCTCCTTAATTTGCACCGAAGGGCATGCCCATCAATCGCAAAAGTTCACGACCTTCCTCATCTGTCTTAGCCGTGGTAACAATAATGATATCCATACCACGAACCTTATCGATTTTATCATAATCGATTTCAGGGAAAATCAGCTGTTCCTTCAAACCCAATGCATAATTGCCGCGGCCGTCAAAGGCATTGGCATTCACACCACGGAAGTCACGCATCCGGGGCAGCGCCAGGTTCATCAGTTTGTCCAAAAAATAGTACATACGGTCACCACGCAAAGTAACCTTTGTACCCAGATTCATACCTGCACGAACCTTAAAATTCGCAATGGATTTCTTTGCCTTGGTGATAACGGGCTTCTGACCGGAAATCTTGGTCAAATCCGCTACGGCGCTTTCCAACGCTTTGGGATTGGTAATCGCTTCACCAACGCCCATGTTGATAATCACTTTCTCAACTTTGGGAATCTCCATTACATTCTTGTATTGGAACTTGTCCTGCAACCCTTTAACAACTTCGGACAAGTACTTCTCTTGAAGTCGGGTCTTTGCCATTTATTTTCCTCCTTTCTCGATTATTTCTCTTTGTCAATGATCTCGCCGCAACGTTTGCAGGCGCGAACATATTTCCCGGCCACCAATACCATCTTCACACGGGTAGCTTTCTTGCAGGCGGGGCAAACCACTTGCAATTTGCTGACGGTAACAGGTGCCGGTTTGGTGATAATGCCGCCCTGGGGATTGGCTCCGTTGGGTTTGGTATGACGCTTAACTTCGTTAATACCTTCCACAACAACCTTCCCCTTCTTGGGCATTGATTCAACTACTTTACCTTGTTTGCCTTTATCCTTGCCGGAAAGAACAAGCACGGTATCGCCTTTTTTAATACTCATGATAATCCCTCCTCAAAGATTAAAGTACTTCAGGTGCCAGGGACACAATCTTCAAATAGTCCCGGTCACGCAACTCACGGGCAACAGGCCCGAAGATACGGGTGCCCACAGGGGTTTTATCCTCCTTGATAAGCACAGCCGCATTTTCATCAAAACGGATGTAAGACCCATCCTGACGACGCAACCCCTTTACACTGCGTACCACTACACATTTCACAACATCGCCCTTCTTAGCGGTGCCGCCGGGGGTCGCTTCCTTGACGGTGGCGACAATCGTGTCGCCGATGTTCGCATATTTGCGGAAAGATCCGCCCATAACACGAATGCACAGAACCTTCTTCGCGCCGGTATTGTCTGCGACGTTCAGAATCGTTTCTTGCTGAATCATCTTTTACCCTCCTGATTCATACTGCCTCGTAACAGCGAGGCCACGTTACACAAAGAAATTATTTTGCTCTCTCAATGATGCTGACCAAGCGCCACCTCTTTTGGCTGCTGATGGGACGGGTTGCCATAATCTCAACCTTATCCCCCTCATGGGCTTCGTTCTTCTCATCATGAGCTTTAAACTTGATAGTTTCCTTTACGCCTTTACCGTAAACAGGATGTTGAACAGTACGCTCAATGGCAACCACAATGGTCTTATCCATCTTATCGCTAACAACAATACCGGTACGGGTAACACGGCTATTTCTCTCAACTGTCATCTTGCTTCCTCCTGTCATGCTTTCAATTCGGCCTGGCGTTGAATTGTCTTGATTCTGGCAATGCTCTTCTTCACCTCACGCACCTTGCTGGTGTTCTCACATTGACCGGTTGCCATTTGGAAACGCAAGTTGAAAAGTTCTTCCTTCAGCTCCGCCAACTTCTTTTCCAAATCAGCGGCAGACATTTCGCGAATCTCTTTAATCTTCATTTCCCTTCACCCCTTTCACGGGCAGCCACCTCGGCCTCAAGTTGCTCTTTGGTATAGAACTTGGTCTTGATGGGCAACTTATGCCCTGCCAAACGCATTGCTTCCTTGGCATCCTCAACAGAAACACCGCCCATCTCAAACAGAACACGGCCGGTCTTCACAACCGCTACCCAATACTCGGGGGAACCCTTGCCGGAACCCATACGTGTCTCGGCCGGCTTTGCCGTAACAGGTTTATCCGGAAAAATCTGAATCCAAACCTGACCGCCACGCTTAATATAACGGGTCATGGCAATACGGGCCGCCTCAATCTGCCTGTTGGTAATCCAAGCGGGCTCCAAAGCCACCAAACCGAATTCACCGTGCGCCAATTTGTTGCCACGCATTGCACGACCCTTCATACGGCCACGCTGTTGCTTACGATACTTCACTCTCTTAGGTAATAACATCTCAGGCCTCCTTCTTAGGAGCCGCTTTAACAGACCCCTTATTGGACTCCGGTAAAACTTCACCCTTATAAATCCATACTTTCACACCGATACGCCCGTAAGTCGTATGTGCTTCCGCAGTGGCGTAATCAATATCCGCACGAAGGGTATGCAGGGGAATGGAACCTTCACGATAGGATTCGCCCCTGGCGATTTCCGCACCGCCCAAACGGCCGGAGCAAGCGACCTTGATACCCTTTGCGCCCGCACGCATAGTACGCCCCACACTCTGCTTCATAGCACGGCGGAAAGCAATGCGGCGTTCCAGCTGTGCTGCAATATTCTCAGCCACCAACTTGGCATCCGTATCCGGATGCTTAACTTCAACAATATTGATATCCACATCACCGGTGGTCATCTTCTTCAAGTCGGCTTTAAGAAGTTCGATATTCGCACCCTGTCTGCCGATAACCATACCGGGTTTTGCAGTATGAATGGAAACCCTAACCTTGTTAGACGCACGTTCAATCTCCACACGGCTGATGCCGCTGAGAAAAAGTTTTTCCATTATAAACTCGCGAATGCGGATATCTTCCAAAAGGAATTTCTGATAATCTTTGCCGGCGAACCATTTTGACTCCCAGGTCTTGATGACGCCAACACGAAATCCATGCGGATTAACTTTTTGACCCAATTTCTGATTTCCTCCTTCGCCCTTATTTCTTCTTCTCGCCAACCTTGACGGTTACCT
>JAZLMD010000122.1:0-2205 GCA_045598465.1 Acidaminococcaceae bacterium
AAAAATAATTATAAATTATTCATAAAAGCAGCCGGTTGCCACCGGCTGCTTTAAAATAAGGTTGTCTACCCATATAGCAAAACTACAGATAATTGACAACCATTAGGATAACAGCAAAAAAGAAAAAAGCTGCTGTCCCTGCCATATGATCCCTATCCATACCGGTCACCTCCTTGACTTTTTGTAACTATAGTGTATAATCAACGCAAGAAAAAGTAAAATACTATTACTTTATCAAATTGATAAGGCAAATTTATATTTCGGAGGCAATTATGGAATTTGAATTCTACCGCAACTTTATCACCGTTGCAGAAACCAGAAACCTGACCCTGGCTGCCGAAAAACTGTCCCTTGCCCAGCCCGCACTCACCGCCCAAATACGGACCCTGGAGACCCATTACGGAGTAAAACTGGTGGAGACGGCCCGGGGCCGCCGCACCCTGACTTTGACAGATGCGGGGGTGGATTTTCTCACCCGGGCCAAAGAAATTTGCGAAATCGAAGATTCCCTCAACTTGGAAATGGCGGGATACAACCAAACCGTAAAAGGCACCCTCCGCTTCGGCATCTCCTTTAACGTGGCCATCCCCTTTATGTATAACTTTCTGGAGCCCTTTGCCAAGGACCACCCCGAAATCAACATCCACATGCGGGAACTGACCACCACGGAACAAATCGAAGGCGTAAAAAAAGGGACCATTGACTTTGGTTATGCCAATGCCCCCATGCCGGAACTGCCAGATTTTTCCTACAAAAAAATCAAACAGGAACTTTTCTATGCGGTCTACAGCCGCAATAACGATTTTCATTTTCACCCCAAAGATGCCGTAACCATTGCCGAACTGCGGGATTTACCCCTGGCCACCAACTACGGCACCTACGCCCTGCTGCGGAAACTCTGCCTGGACGAGGGATTCACTCCCAAAATCAGCTTCATCTCCGACAACGGCTACAACACCGCCCACTTCGCCACCACCGGTACCTGCGTTGCCATCGTCAGCGACAACTGCTGCGAAAAACTCCCTCCCAACATGACTCGCACCATCATTGACAACCTGGAACTGACCTATGCCCAAACCCTCTTCTGGTGCCATACCCAGCGGCTCACCCCTGCCATTAAATCCTTTCTCCAATTCATCTCCGTATTTTGACACAAAAAAATAACCCGGAGGGGAGCTATTCCCCAATGGGTTACTCATATCTTGGGTCATTCTCCATAACCCCTAACAACTTCAATACAGCTAAAACAGGGTTCATCCAACAGCCATCAGGGTTCAAGATTGAAGGGCATGAAAATAATTCGCAAGGCGGAATTCGTAATGCGGAATTATGGTAGGATGGTCCTGTGATTAGAGCAGGAAAGTTGGCATAGTGCGAAGTTGTTTGCCTCCCAGTTAGGGTGGTGCCCGTAGGGCGGAGGGGTTTGATAGCTTAAAGTTTAAAGCTTTTATCTATTAAGAGCTTTACGCTATTGTCACACTCGCAAAAAATCTTTCACCAAAATTCTCTCACCAAAAAATGATTGGAACGTAAAAAACTGTTTTTTGAGTGACGTAATAATTTATAAGAGTGACGTCACTCAAAAATCCCATTTTCACAAAACAAGAAAAAAGTTCCTACGCTTTCAAACGAAGGAACTTTTTTAACGTGAACAGCTAAGCAAATGTGTTAAGTGGAAAACGTCAAGTTTCCCGCTTCAACCTCTCCAACAGAAAGATGGCAGGTGTAACATTCTACTTTTTCCCAAACGTCCTGTTCTTCACCCAACGATGAGGACGGCCTTTTACTAAAGCTCGGGGACAAGTGCCCGGCATAGGTCTCCCCACGCTTTCTGTTCTTACCGTCTTCATTCCACAATTCGTACACATCCATTCAATAGAAACTGACATAATAAAATCCTCCTTACAAAACTATTTACCACCAGGAAAACAAACTTTTGGCGAAACTCTTAACCCCATTCCAAACCGTAGATGCCACGCTACGCACAGTGGAGCAAACTTTATGTACAACTGTTTTAACCACAGGCACAATCTTTTCCTTCACCACATGTGTAACCTTTTGTTTAATCGCCGTACCCACAAAATCCAAAGTGCCGCTGGCAACCAAAGTGCTCAGATAAGGGCCTACCACCGGCACATAATTCAAAGCCGCCACTGTTGCCCTCTTGGCAAATTTGCCCCAAACATTTTCAAAAACCGTTGCCAC
>JAZLMD010000123.1:0-4551 GCA_045598465.1 Acidaminococcaceae bacterium
CCGGGTGGGTGTGGCGTTAGGTTTGCAATTTCCCACAGGCACGTTGTTGGAACAGACGGCTGCAACCGCCAAGGGAGAGTTGGATGTGCCTGTAAGTGTGGATGGTTGCGACTGTTCCTTGAGCGGTCCGGCCACCAATGCTTTGCGTAAATTGGCGTCAGGAGCAGATGGTGCTGAGGTGGCTCTGGCTACGGAGGTTTGTTTGGGTAAAACCTTTGGCAGAATGATGGCCAATGGGGCGCGGAAATACGGGGTGAAGGATGTTTTGCTGGTGGGAGGGGTTGTCTCCAACCGGAGAATAAGGAAAGAGTGCGAATTTATTTTGTCCGGGGCCGGTGTTGTTATGCACTACGCCAGGGCGGAGTACAGTTGTGATGGGGCGGTGGGTAATGCCTTTTATGCCTGGAAAAGTTTTGTCGGGGTGAAATGAATGGATTTTCAGCAGAAATATGACGGTTATAAAAAATTGGTGGAGAATTTTTTAAAGCAGAGGACCCGAAAAAAGGGCATCAGTAAGGTGGATGAAGCCATGTGCTACAGTTTGTTGGCAGGCGGCAAACGGCTGCGTCCCATCCTTCTGATGGCTACGGCGGAGGCCTTGGGGAAGAAGGGTTACAATTATTTGCCGGTGGCGGCGGCTTTGGAGATGATTCATACCTATTCACTGATTCATGATGATTTGCCCTGTATGGATGATGATGATTTGCGGCGGGGCAAGCTCACCTGTCACAAGGTGTACGGTGAGGCCCTCGCGGTGCTGGCGGGGGACGGGCTTTTGACTCTGGCTTTTGAAGTGATGTTGGAGCAGAAGAATGTTCCCGGCGATGTGCTGGTGGAAGTGGCCAGGGAAATTGCCATGTGTGCCGGGAATTTTGGTATGGTGGGGGGACAGGCCCTGGATTTGGCGGCTGAGGGTAAGACCCTTACTGCTGAAGAAATGCGTACTTTGCACAGCGGCAAGACGGGAGCTATGTTTATCGCTGCGGTGCGGAGCGGGGCACGTTTGGCGGGGGCCGGACCGGAGCAGCTTTTGGCTTTGACAAAATTTGCCGATTTGTTTGGTTTGGCTTTTCAGATACGGGATGATATTTTGGATGTGGAGGGTACTACTGAGGAACTTGGCAAACCGGTGGGCAGTGATGAGAAGAATAATAAGTGCACCTATGTCACCCTCTACGGTGAGGAAGGCGCTAAGGCCTTGTTGGATAAAACTTTGGCGGAGTCAAAGATGTGTTTGGAAATGTTCGGGGATGATGCCCGGGTGCTGGGCAGTATTGCAGATATGTTGAGAATGTTTTAAGACGGATGTCGGAGAAATTTTTGCCGGAGGTCAATTCCCCGGAAGATGTTAAGAAACTAAATACGGAGCAATTGAATGCCCTTGCCCGGGAACTGAGGGAGTACATTATTGACGTGGTGAGCAAGAACGGCGGACATTTGGCGTCAAGCTTGGGCGTGGTGGAGCTTACTTTGGCTCTTCACAAGGTTTTCTCCTCCCCCAGGGACAAACTGATTTTTGATGTGGGGCATCAGAGCTATGCACATAAGATTATTACCGGTCGCAGGGAACAGTTCAAAACCATTAGAAAATATGGCGGTTTGAGCGGTTTCCCCAAGATTTCCGAGTCGGAGTATGATGCTTTCGGTACCGGACATAGCAGTACCAGCATTTCTGCCGCACTGGGTATGGCTGTTGCCAGGGATTTGGCCGGGGAGGATTACCATGTGGTGGCCATTATCGGGGATGGTTCCATGACCGGCGGGCTGACCTTCGAGGCGGTGAATCATGCCGGCAATGCCCATAAGAAGCTGATAGTGGTGCTGAATGACAACGAGATGAGCATCGACAGGAATGTGGGTGCCATGAGTGAATATCTCAATTCCCTCAGGACGGGAGAAGTATACAATCGGCTGAAGAACAATTTGGCCAAACTGATGCTGGGGGGCGGCGTGGGTGAAAGTGTTTTGGGTTTGGTCCGGCGGCTGAAGAGCAGCGTCAAATATCTGTTGGTGCCCATGTCCGTATTTGAAGAACTTGGTTTTACTTACCTTGGGCCGGTTGACGGGCATGATATCGGTTCTTTGGTTGAGGTTTTGGAGGGGGCCAGGAAGATGGAAGGCCCCGTGTTGGTTCATGTTTTGACGAAGAAGGGTAAAGGTTATCTGCCTGCTGAGGAAAATCCTGCCGCTTTTCACGGTACCGGTCCTTTTGATATTACCAGCGGTCAGGTAGTTCGGGATGATTGCGGTATTCCCACTTACACAGATGTTTTCAGTAATACCCTTTGCACCTTGGCCGGGGAGAATGCAAAGATTGTGGGCATTACGGCGGCTATGCCGGATGGTACGGGGTTGAAACGGTTTTCCCAACTGTATCCCGAAAGGTATTTTGATGTAGGTATTGCAGAGCAACATGCGGTGACATTGGCCGCCGGGATGGCTACCAGGGGTTTGAGACCGGTGGTGGCTGTTTACAGCAGCTTTGCCCAAAGGGCATATGACAATCTTTTGCATGATGTTTGTTTGCAGAATTTGCCTGTAACCCTGTGCTTGGACAGGGCCGGGCTGGTGGGTGATGACGGGTGTACCCATCACGGGTTGTTTGATTTTGCCTATCTTGGCAGCATGCCTAATATGGTGGTAATGGCCCCCAAGGACGAGAGTGAGCTGGCTGATATGCTGGCCACTGCTCTGCAGTTGCCGGGACCGGCTGCCGTCCGCTATCCCCGTGGCAGGGCCCGGGGAGTGACTGTGGGGGAGAGAAAAATTTTGTCCCTCGGCAAAGGGGAGGTGCTCCGTGAGGGGAGGCAGATTTCCTTTTTTGCTCTTGGCAGCATGGTTCCCATTGCAGGGGAAGTGGTGGAAATGTTGGCCAAGGATGGGGTAGAGGCCGGTTTGGTGAATTTGCGTTTTGCCAAACCTTTGGACGAAGAACTGATTTTGCAGCAGGCGGAACAATACAGTCATATAGTTACGCTGGAAGAAGGTGTATTGCGGGGAGGTGTTGGTTCTGCCGTATTGGAATTGTTGAACAGGCACGGTTGTTTGAGTAAGACCAGATTGCTTACCTTGGGAGTTGGGGATGAATTTGTTGCCCACGGCCAGCGGGAGCTGTTGCTCAGGGATTTGCAGTTGGATGGGGCGGGAATATATAGGAAAGTGACGGCATGGCTAAAACAAGATTAGATGTGCTTTTGGTGAATAGGGGACTTTTTGAAAGCAGGGCCAGGGCCCAGGCGGAGATTATGGCGGGAAACATTCTCGTCAACGAAATGAAGGTGGATAAGCCGGGAACCCCCACCAAAGAGGATGTTGTTATCCGTATTTTGGGCAATAGGATTCCATATGTCAGTAGGGGCGGACTGAAGCTGGAAAAGGCCCTGAAAGTGTTTCCCATAGATTTGCATGATAAAGTTATTGCGGATATAGGTGCTTCCACCGGCGGTTTTACGGATTGTGCCCTGCAAAACGGGGCGGCCAAGGTTTATGCGGTGGATGTGGGTTACGGTCAGCTGGCCTGGGCGTTGCGTCAGGACAGGCGTGTGGTGAATCTGGAGCGGACCAATGTGCGGAACCTTACTGTGGAAACTTTTGGGGAAAAGGTGGATGGTGCCACCATTGATGTGGCTTTCATTTCTTTGAATCTGGTTTTGCCGGCTGTGGCAGGGGTGCTGAAGGAAGAGGGTTTTATTATGGCTCTCATCAAGCCCCAGTTTGAAGCGGGCAAGGATAAGGTGGGAAAAAAGGGAGTGGTGAGGGAAGCAGCCACCCATAAGGAAGTTATTGACAATGTTTTGTCTTTTGTCAGAGGTATGGGTCTTGTTCCGGTCGGATTGGACTACAGTCCCATCAGGGGGCCTGAGGGTAATATTGAGTATTTGCTTCACGTCCGTAAAATAGGAAAGGACGGAGTGACGGCTGCAGTTGTGCAAAGGGTAGTGGAAGAAAGTCACGGGGGTGAAAAATGAAAAATTTGGGTATATATCCCAATTTGAAAAAAGAACTGGTGAATAAAAATTTGCCCCATGTGGTGGAACTGGTGCGACAGGCCGGACTTACGCCCTTTTTACCGGAGGATATTGCTGCTGAGTTTGCTGCCAAGTCCTACACTCCGGGGCAGGAGGACACTTTTCAGGATGTTGAGGCCTTTATGTCCTTGGGTGGTGACGGAACATTGCTCAGAATGGCGGAACTTTTGGCACAGGTGGATATGCCGGCCTTTGGTGTGAATTTCGGACGGCTGGGTTTTTTGGCGGAGGTGGGGCATGGGGAATTGCCCAGTGCCCTGAAGATGTTGGCCGGTGACTACTATACCATCGAAGAGAGAAGAATGCTTTCGGCCAAGGTGTTCCGTGACAGGCAGATTGTGCACGAGACCCATGCTTTGAATGATATTGTGGTTTCCAAGGGGAAGATTTCCAAAATGGCCCATTACCTGATGCGAATTAACGGCAAAAAATCGGCCTACTTGGCGGCGGACGGTATTATAGTTGCCTCTGCCACCGGTTCCACGGCCTATTCCATGAGTGCCGGTGGGCCCCTGGTACATCC
>JAZLMD010000124.1:0-3108 GCA_045598465.1 Acidaminococcaceae bacterium
CTGCAGTAAAACGCCAAAGCACCGCCATAATCCCCACCAAGCCGTCCGGCAGGATGCGGTCAAAGAGAACCACAAACCCCGCCTCCGCTACCCCGCTGCCACCGGGTGTGGGAGAAAAATACAGTACCAAATTCAAAAGCACCATCCGGCACATAACCTGTACCAAATTAAAATCAAAATCAATGCCGCTGAAATAGGCGGGGACACAACCGTAAATAAAGAGCAAACTCAAACCGGATTCAATGAACCCCTTCAACACCTTCCAAGGATGTTCCGCCATCAAAAAAGAAGCGTTTTTAAATTCCTTATACCAATTGAAACACTTATCCCTGTTTTTTTCGGAGAAACGTTTGGAACAAAAGTCAATAATTTTTTCCGGATAATCCGTATGCATCAGATACCAGCCCAGTATAGGCAAAGATACGAAAAAAACAGAAACACTGGCAATAATCCAAGTGGGCATCCAATTGGCGATATCCGGGTCAAACTGCAGGGCAAAGGGCACCAACAGCATCAGGAAAATAATGCTAAAAATGGTTCTTACCAACACCACCACCGTGGATTTGGCCACGGGAATACCCGCCCTTCGCATAAACATTACCTGGGCGATGGCACCGCCGGAGGCACCGGGGGTGAACAGGGCCAAAAAATAATTGCTCAAAACCACATTGGCCACGTGACGCAGGGGCAGACGCTCCCCGGTAATATTGGTCAGAGTGGTAAGACGGATACCGTCAAAAACAAGTCCCACAGCCAAAGAACCGAAGGCCAGGAGAATGCTTTCCGCTTTGAACATGTGCAAATATTTTAATGCTTTTACATCAAAGGTGAAATAAATTGCGGCGGCAGAAATACCGATTACAAACAAGAAAACTAAATCCAGCCGCACAATAACATTTTTTTTCATTATTGCTCCACAAATAAATTTCTATAGGTTACAAAATGGGTTTTAACAAATTTTGGCAATTCTTCCCGTCCCAGCCGGGCGGGAATCTTTTTGGCTACTGCTGCCTGCACCGGTCCGCTGCCCTTAGGCAGTTCCTGCTCCCCGGCCGCCTCCGCCAGTTCTTCCATAGTGTGCAGAAACTGGGCCCTGGCAAGAACGGAGGCGTCTGCCACCGCCGTATTCTCTTCCGCCCTGGGCCTTTGCAAAAAATTTTTTTGAGGAAATTGCTTTTGCAACTCCCTTATCAAAGATGTATCTTTCAAAAACTGATCTATCAGGGCCCCTTCCGCCTCCGGGGTTTCCTGCAAAACCTGGGTCAAGGCATGAAAATGTCCGCTGGCATTTAGTATGTTCAAATTCCCAACCTGGCTGTAACGCCGGTTGTAGTACTCCGGCCTGAGTTCCAAAACCCTGTAACTCAAGGCCTTTTCCTTAATCAAAGGTTCCAACTCCAAGACCTTTTTATCCGTCAGTTGTTTGCAGTCCTTCACTCCGGCCATAAGCAAATCATTGGCCAAACTTCGTCTCACCACTACAGCCGCCACAACCAGGGGACCGAAGAAATCACCCTTGCCGGATTCGTCACTGCCGGCCCAAATTTCCTTAAAATCCTTCTTGCCTTGCCCCGTCACGGCACCCAGTTGTTGCTGCAAATCCGAAACCAATTGATTTTGCGTGACAGGCCAAGTGACATGGAACTGATTTTTTTTATTGTAGTAGGCCTTCACCACTGCCTTCTCCCCATTCCTTTGCAGGGTGAACTGCCAACCGTACTGTATTTCCTTTTCCTCTGTAATGGAGGCCAGGGGCAGAAACTTCTGTCGCAGGTCATCCACGTATTCTTTAAATACTATCATAAATCTCTCGAACTGACAAATCTTTTGCCTTAGTCAATTTTTGGACATCCTCATATTCAGGGACGGATTTGGTTTTTCCGGATGGACATATGCCAGTCTTAACATGGACCGGACCGAAAGGGGTATCTCGCAAAACAACTTTTCTCGGTAGTACCTGACGCCATACAGGATAAAACCTGATACCCAGAGTCCTGGTATTCTCCAACACATAGTCGTTCAACTTTTGCAACAAACTTTTGTCGCATAAATAGCAAAGTTTCACCCCAGGCCGGCCCTTCTTCATATAAATGGGTTCCGTCCACACATCTTTGGCCCCTGCCGCCAAAAGCTGTTGGCAAACGAAAGCAATTATCTCTCCGCTTTCATTGTCCAAATTGGTGGCCGCCTCATACAGTTCATTCTCATCTTCCCCCACTTCACCAAAATAAACCCGAAGCACATTGGGGATGGCCAAATCCATCTTCCCAGCACCATAAACAATCCTATTCGTTTTCAAGGGGACATCCGAACTGTATTCAGCCAGACATTTTAGCAGCACCGCCCCTGTGGGAGTGGTCAGCTCCTTGGCAATCAGGCCTTTGCTTTGGGGCAAACCCTGCAGCAATTCTGCAGTGGCGGGGGCTGGCACGGGCATGATCCCGTGGGCACACTCAATATAACCGGAACCGGTCACCACCCGACCGCAGTAAACCTTTTCTATTCCCAAATACTCCAAACCCAAAAGTACGCCCACAACATCAATTATAGTGTCAATGGCTCCCACTTCATGAAAATGCACCTCATCCAAAGTGGTGCCGTGGACTTTTGCCTCTGCCCGTGCCAATTCTTCAAACACCCCTATGGCCTTATTCTTGACTGCATCCGAAAGTTGGGAACTGTTGATAATTCCGGCAATATCTGCCAAATGCCGCTGTTCATGATGATGATGAGGTTGTTCCACATCAAAATACAAAGCACTTATCCCCGCCCTGTTGACCTTTTCACAAACCAATTTATACTGGCCCAAATTAAGTTTCTGCAATTCCTGTTCCAGATAGGAAATTGACAACCCGGCGGACAGCAGGGCCCCCAAAAACATATTTCCGCTTATACCGCTGAAACAATCCAAATAAATACTTTTCATTGCTTCTTCCTGCTCAATAGAACTTTAATCGCAAAAGGTGGCAAAGTCCCCATAATGCGACCGATTCGCCGGGGCTGACAACAAAGGCGGTAAAGCCATTCCAAAGAGGACTTCTGCATCCACAGGGGGGCCCTTTTGCTGTTCCCGCTCAAAACATCAAAACTGCCGCCTATTCCCATCAA
>JAZLMD010000125.1:0-3494 GCA_045598465.1 Acidaminococcaceae bacterium
CTACAGTGTCTCCTGCAGCGACAGGGTTGAGCCATCAGCCAACAGGGTTCAGTGAAGTCACTGCAATGCGGACTTGTTGCATTCTTGTCGTCACCCCACCACCGGCCACCTGTCAAACTTATCGCCGGTCCCCCGCCCTCCCAATGGGCGGACGAGAGTTCGCTTTCTGCTAACTTCCCTGCTCTAATTACAGGAACATTACACCTTTAATTTCTAACTTCTAACTTCTAACTTCTAACTTCTAACTTATAACTTTTAACTCCGCAGTGTCGCCTGCGGCGACTCCCTTAACGCTTAACGTTGTCATATGCTTCAGCGGCTTTTTTCTTTATTTCCTCCGCCTTAGTCCGAAGCTTTTCCACGTCAACATTTTCTTTAATTTTCCCAACAGCATCCGTTGCCTGTTTTACCATCTCATCAACATTTATATTACCCAAATCCACCGTTTTTTTGCGTTTGTGGAAATACAGACCGGCTCCCGCCGCCAGAATTATCAAACCGATTCCTATGGACATCAAACCCATACCGGAGCCGCCTTTATTTACAATGTAAATTGCCAGTTCTTTTGTAAACGCTGCTGTAAAAGGTCCGCCAAATATGGTCAGTAATTCCACTGGGAACAGTCCGCTGCGAACAATGACCGTTTGCCCCAGTTTAAATTTGTTCAAATCCTCCTTGGAAACGTATAAGGAGAAGGATACTTCCGTGTTACTTTGGGGGTTATAGGGGCCCAATTCAACTAGCCATTGCCCGCTCGGGCTCGCTTCCTTCGCAATTTTTACAACGGTTCCTGCGTAATTGCGAATACCTAAGGGGCCGAATTTTAATGTCAGACCCTTGTCCTTCTTGTATTCAGGAAGATTGCGGTCTGCCTCAAATATTTCGGCCACCCTTTCTATCGGCATAATCCCCTTGGGCATATCGTCAGGGGAAACAGTTTTTATTTCCACTGCCAAGCATACCGCAGAAGTGAACATCATTGCCACAAACAGCAAAACCGAAATAATATTACAATTTTTTCTCATATCACACCTCCAAAAAAGTTTTTCAAAATTTTTTTATCCCATCCTTCGTAAATACGGATGGGGTTGCCACAAATCATTTTGACCTGTGCCATCGCATATTGTTCGATATCTTCACTATAAACTTTTGCCACCGCAAATTTACCTTAGATTAGCATAGTTCCTCTTTCTTTAACAATCCTTCTGCCTCCGCTCTAAGTATAATCCATCTGTACAGATAATCGGGACAACTGTCTATAGATGCCAAAATCTTTTTTATGCTCCTTTTCCCCAGCCGGTAGTCCAATACAGCTAAAATGTTGCAGAAATGACATTTCTCTTCATAGTCCAGGCATTTTTCAATAGGTAAAACGTTAAGATATTTGTGTATGGATTTCTCTATGGAACAAAATTCCTGCCGGTACAAATTCGGGTATTTTTTCGCAAATGAACGTTTTGACAATGTTTCCCTTACTGTAAATCGCGGATGCATATAGTAATAAAAACAATCTGCAAACCATGTCTTGCCGTCCACAGTTACACTAAACACCGATCCTACAACATTAAATTTCCCCCTGATAAAATCGATTCTTCCCTGCAGAGTTGGAGCAATTCTGCTGAGTAGAATTTGTCTTGTTTTACTCCACATTTTTCATCCCCAACAATCAACCTATTTTGATGCCCCAGCCGTCGCCTGGGTTCCAAAGCCAGAAACGGCCGCCAAAAGCACTGAAGTATTCCAGGGCCTGTTTGTCCCTGATATATTCCTCACACAATTCTTTTCTGGTAATTTCACTTTTTTTCAGTTCCTCCTCCAATTCCGCCACTCCCGCATCCAGGGCCGCCAGGGTGTCTTCCCAGTATTTTTCGCTGTGTCGGGCAAGTTTATCCAAAACCTGTTTAGATTCAAATTCCTTTACAAAGCGGTTGCCGATGAGCTGCCGCCAGGTGCCGCCATAGCCCAAAACGCTTGCCAATGCCACACTCATCACGTGTACGATGCTGAAGACCAGCGCCATGCCCGCCGCCCCCGCAATCCCTTTCCAGAACCGGCAATCCGCAGTATCCCCGGCTGACAAACGGGTCAGGGCCCCAGCATCCGTTTGGCCGTTCACACCTCTGCAGAAGTTTTCCCTATCACCCCAACCATCCATATCATCCAAAATTTCGTCCAGTTCCTGCAAAATTCCCCTGCTGTTCTTACCCATGGATTCGGTCAGAGATTTTTCCAATTCCTCCGTCAGGACGGTCACCAAATCCAGCAAATCCTTTTTGTTTTTGCCGTAGTTGTTCTCCTCCAAAACCTTCGTAACATGGTTGGCATTCAGCACCTTGTCATAGATTTGCCGGCAGTTTTGGCGGGTTTCCTGCAACTCTTTTTCAATTTTTTTCCGCACACTCTGTATTCTGCAAATGCTCTCTTCCCTTTTGTTTTTTTCTTCATACAGCTGTTTCATTTTGGTGTGTAATTCCTCTTCAGATTTGCAAAGCTGCTGCTGTTTATCCCTTATCCGCCCCTCATATTTTTTGGACAAAAGGGCAAAATGTTCCGCAATCCGCTCGGTGGCCTGCTTCAGGAGCAACCGGGGCAGCATGGAGGCGAAATCCGCCAATTCCTTATAAAAATCCCTGGTCAAATCCTCCGAATCCATTTCTGATGTGAAAAAGCGCTTCCGCAGGGCGGCCTCGGTATATTCCCAACCGCCGCTGTCCACATTCTTTTCCGCCAGGGCCGGATGCAGCTCCAACAAGGGCCAGAGCCGTGCCGCCCCCTTGTCGCAAATCTTTTCCAATTCCCCCCTGTCCCCATGATTCGCCGTCATGGCCTGGCTCGCCACCAGGAAGAGATTGCCAAAGGGCTCCAGTTTATTATTGTTCCTGTCCTCCAGGGTGGGCAGAATTTTCACCATGGCCTGCACCATGGCCAAATCCTCCCCATAAAGAAAACTGTTGGCAATGCTGAGATAGACAAAGGCATCCGCCAGCCGGCGGGCCCGCTGGCTCAGGACCATATCCCTGCTGTTGTAAACGTCCTCTATACCGATGTTTTCATCCCCCTCCGCCCCCCGGCCGAAACCGGGCAAATCCAACAAGTCGCAATTTTCCAAAAAAGGGCTGTCCACATAAACCACTATGGCCCCGGCATTTTTATGCTCCGCCCCCCCACCATGGGTCCCATATTCCCTGATTAGGTCGTAGCCGCCCATATCAAGCTGCCACTCCCCACAATAATCCTTGTCCGCAAAATAGTCCGGATTCCACTGCTCCACCTCACCCTCACGGGCCACATAGACGGTGTGGAAATCCATATATTCCGGCCTGTCGTGCATTGATTTGAGCAGGATAAAGGCACTGGTGACGGGGGTCCACCCCACCGGCAGCACCTCCTCACCCAGCAGGGTGTTGATGGTACGGCTCTTGCCAGAGTCGGGCCTGCCCACAAAGGCAATACGCCCCTTGCGGCCGATACTGCTCCTGAGCCGTGCCAGTTCC
>JAZLMD010000126.1:0-2625 GCA_045598465.1 Acidaminococcaceae bacterium
ATAATGGTGGGGTCCTCATCCATCAAACGGTTCAGAGCCGTCATAATCTTGTCTTCCTCACCCTTCTTCTTAGCATAAATCGCACGGGTATACATGGGCAACGGGAAATTGATGGGGGCAAACTCAACCGGATGGGCTTTGTCGCACAAGGTGTCACCTGTAGCCGTATATTGCAATTTACTGAATACACCGATATCACCGGCCTTAACCGACTTCAAAGGAATTTGGCTCTTGCCACGCATGGTAAAGAGATTGCCAGGACGCTCATCCATTTCCCGACGGCTGTTATAAATGAGACCGTCAGCAGTCACAATGCCGCTAAACACACGGAAGAAACTCAACCGTCCTACAAACGGGTCGGACGTGGTCTTGAAAACCATAGCCGCCATGGGAGCATTGCTGTCATGTTTCTCCACTTCACCGGTGGTCTTGTTGGTAACTTCATAGTCGCGTAAAACAGCGGGATAAGTGAAATCAATAATGGCATTCATACAACGACCGAGACCGATGTTTTTAATGGCGCTGCCGCAAATCATAGGGCAGAGCAAACCGCTACGAATACCCTTAGTCAGGCAGTCCATGATTTCCTTATCTTCAATCTTCTCCCCTTCCAAGTAACGCATCATGCAATCATCATCTGCTTCCACTGCGGATTCAATCATTTGCTCACGATGGAGTTCTGCCGTCTCCCTGTACTCGGCGGGAATTTCAATTTCATCAGAACCGTTGCCCTTGGCACGATAGGCCTTCATTTTGAAAAGGTCAATCAAACCTTCAAACTTGTCCTCTTTCCCTAAGGGAAGCTGCAAAGGAAGTATCTTCTTGCCGAATTTACCCCTCAAGTTGTCCAAAATATTATCAAAATCCGCATTTTCACGGTCCATCTTATTTACGAAAACAATTCTGGGCAAACCGGCTTCTTCGGCCAGTTTCCAGCATTGCTCGGTACCGATTTGTACACCACTGGTGGCATCAACTACAATTAGAGCGCTGTCAACTGCACGAAAGGCGCCCTTAACTTCTGCCACAAAATCAGCAAAACCGGGAGCATCAATAAAATTAATCTTGTTGTCGCCCCATTCAACGGGTGCCAAAGTGGCATTAACGGAAACCTTACGCTTAATTTCCTCCGGCTCGTAATCAGTAGTGGTTGTGCCGTCAGCAACATTGCACATACGGTTGATTGCTCCGCTGCGGAACAAAAGGGCCTCAGTAACGGAAGTGGTGCCTGCACCACCATGACCTACAATGGCCACGTTACGAATCTTATCGCCAGTGTACTCGTTCATAAAAAAATCTCCTTACTAAAAAATGTGGTAAAGGCATTATATCAAAAAATCCCATCTTTAACAATTGCCTTTTTACTTTTTTATTCTTCTTCCTTTTTGTCCAGCTCCACCCCACTGGGACAATAAATCAAAAAGGAATCGGAAATAGCATCAATATAGGCCCCTTGGATATAGGCCACACCGTTCATATAGTCGAAGATACGGTTTCTCTCCGCCCCTCCAAGATTTTGCAGGTTAATCATAACAACCTTGCCCTGCAAAAGTCCATCCGCACAATCTTTGGCATCATCGTTAAATGATTCTGGGGTGCGAATCATAATGACCGTCTTCTTCTCAGGTTTCTCCGGGACAATCGGAGCATCATCACTGGAAAACAATTTTTTTGCCGATTTGCCAAACCCCATTATTTTTCACCTGCCTTCTTTGCCACAAATTCCCTGCCGCGAATACGGGCTCTTGTCAATTTGCTCAACACTTTCTTCCTCATACGGAGGGACTTGGGAGTCACCTCAACCAGTTCATCCTCATTGATGTGTTCCAGTGCCTGCTCCAAACTGAAGTAACGGGGCGGAATCAGACGAATGGCTTCATCTGAACCGGAGGCACGCATATTGCTGACATGCTTCTTCTTGCAGGGATTGATATCCATATCCTCTTCCCTGGCATTTTCACCCACCAACTGGCCTTCATAAACCCTTTGGCCCGGCACCACGAACATAGTACCCCTCTCCTGGGCATTGCCAATACCATAGGCGCAGGTTTCCCCGTCTTCAAAGGCCACCAAACTGCCCCGGGTACGTCCGGGAATATCGCCTTTGTAAAGTTCATAGCCGCTGAACACATGATTCATAATACCATTACCTTTGGTATCGGTCAAGAACTGATTGCGGAAACCTATCAGGCCCCGGGCGGGAATTTTGAATTCCATCCGCAGATATCCGGCCATATCATGCATACTCTGCAGCTCCGCCTTTCTCAATCCCAGACCCTCCATGACTGTCCCCATAAACTCCTGGGGAACATCAATGGTCAGTGCCTCCATAGGTTCCAAAAGTTTGCCGTTATCATCCCTATGGTAAATTACTTTAGGTTTGCCCACCGCCAATTCGTAACCCTCCCGGCGCATGGTCTCAATAAGAATAGAAAGATGTAATTCCCCGCGGCCGGAAACTACCCAAGCATCAGTGGTATCAGTATCCTCCACCCGCAGAGACACATTGGTCTGAATTTCTTTGTAGAGACGGTTCCGCAAATGCCTGCTGGTAACATACTCGCCTTCCTGCCCTGCAAAGGGACTGTCGTTGACACAAAAAACCATGCTCAATGTAGGTTCATC
>JAZLMD010000127.1:0-2154 GCA_045598465.1 Acidaminococcaceae bacterium
GGGTGAATGCGGTGTGTCCGGCGGATGTGGATACCCCCATGATGGATAGGCAATGCCGGGAAGGGGGCTATACCAAGGCGGAGTGCGAGTCCGTCTATCCCATGCAACGGATTGCCGGGCCGGAGGAAATTGCCTTTATGATTTTGTCAGTGGCCAGCCCCAGGAACGGGTTTATGACCGGGGCGGCGGTGGAAATCACTGGTGGATTATAAAATTTTTATTATTCAAAATTGTTTTTTTGTGGTACAAGTGGTATAATGACAAAGATTTATATTGTTAGTGGGGGAGAAAATGAAAGAGAATGATTTGAAAAACCTGCCTATAGGGGTAATAGACAGCGGGGTTGGCGGCTTGAGTGTTTTGAAGTGGCTGCAGGAAAAAATGCCCCATGAAAACTTTTTGTATATAGGTGACACTGCCCGTTGTCCCTATGGCAATGCTTATACGGAGGAAGAGATATATGAGTTTTCCGCCCAGATGGTGCTGACATTGGGAAAGAAGGGTATCAAGGCCCTGGTGGTGGCCTGCAATACCATTTCCATGTTGGGAAAGGAGTCCTTGCGTTTCGGTTATGATTTTCCTATTATCACCATGAGCAAGGGGGCGAATCTGTTGTTGTCAGCCAGCAAAAACAAACAGATTGGCATTTTTGCCACTCCTTTTACTATCAGTAAGGAGTTGCACCGGAAGGCAATATTGGAAAAGGATCCGGAAGCAAAGGTTACTATGGTGGCCTGTCCTGATTTTGTTCCCCTGATAGAGGGGGAAAAGTTTGACTCCTTGAACTTGAGGGTTACCATCGGCAGGTATTGCCAGGAGTTGCGCAAAAACGATTGCGATACTTTGTTGTTGGCTTGCACTCATTATCCCTTTGTCCGTAAGGAAATTGAGAGGGAGATGCAGGGGGTCGTGACGATTGTGGACCCCGCAGAACAGACCACGTTGGATGTTATTGAAGCATTGGGGAAAGATTTGTTGAAGGATAAGGGTGAGGGCAAATCTGTGGTTTGTTGCACCGCCAATATCAGCAAGATGAGACGTCTGGCGGAGAAAATGTTGGATTTGAATAAATGTGAGTTTATGGAAATAAAGTTGGTGGATTTGTAATTGACCAATAAAAAACCCCGCAGCTGCGGGGTTTTTTATTGGTTTTATGCGTTTTTGTTGGCGGCCTTGGCAATCACATCCTTGGCCTTCATCAGACGCACGGTGCTGGCCCTGTCGTTTTCCTCCAGCTTCATGGTGATGAATTTGATATTTTCCTGCATTTCCGGAATCATGACATATTCCAACGCATTGACCCGACGACGGGTCTTTTCAATTTCATCAGCCAAGAGATTGCAGGTCTTTTCACATTCTGCCAGTTCCAGCAGTTTGGGCAGCAGTTCGGAAAGTTCCACTACTGCATTATCCAAGGAACTGCTGGTGAAGGTAAAGGCGTAGGGAATGTCGGTGGCCTTGTCCTGGCCGGTGTAACGGATGGTGGGCACATCCACACTCATCACATTATGCTCGCCAACTTCATACACCGCCGCCCGGGCCGGGTACAGCAGGGCCTCAGAGACCCGCAGGGCACCCATTTGGGCTTTGGCTATGCTGAACTTGGCGGAGACCTCGCTGACCGCTTTTTCCACTTCCATACGCAGGGTATGGTTTTTGCGGATATGAATCATAAACTGCCGCACCATTTCATCCCGTTTGTCTTTCAGGAGCTTGTGACCCCGCACTGCCGTCACCAGACGTTTTTTCAGACGGGTCAGCTCCATACGGGTCGGGTTTACTCGTACAGCCATTGCTTATGCCTCCTCTGCAGCAGCCACATAGTATTTGTCCAGATATTCGTCACGGATACGTTTCAGTTCCGCACGGGGCAGGATGCCTAACAGCTTCCAGCCCAGGTCCAGTGTTTCCTCAATGCTGCGGTTGGTTTCGTAGCCCTGGGAAACATATTGCCTTTCGAAAGCATCCGCAAATTTTGCATAAAGTTTGTCAACCTTGCTCAATGCGGCTTCACCCAGGATGGTTGCCAGTTCCTTGGCCTCCTTGCCACGGGCATAGCAGGCAAAGAGTTGGTTCATGGTGTCCGCATGGTCCTCACGGGTCTTGCCCTTGCCCACGCCCTTGTCTTTCAGACGGCTCAGGGAGGGCAGTACG
>JAZLMD010000128.1:0-3622 GCA_045598465.1 Acidaminococcaceae bacterium
AAGTTGCCCTTGTAGCGGGCAAAGAGAATGGAGAAACTGGTGAGTGGGATATCCTTCGGCACAAGTGAGCTGACCTTTTGGAACACCTGGCTGTCGGTAATGACCAATCGGGGTACGGTTTTTGAGTTTGCAATGGTCTTGACCAATTCTTCAGGTTGGGTGACCGCAACGGAGCAGTGCCTGTCCAAAAGTTCCCGCAACACCTGCTGCTGGGGCAGGATGATACGTCCCTTGGGGGCACCCTCATCAATGGGGGCCACAAGTATGACGAAGTCCTGGGGGTTTAACAAGTCCCCAATCAGAAACCCTTCCGGTTTGTTGGGTTTCAGTCGGGGGAGCAGGTTCTTTAATTTCTCAATGTTCTCCCTGGTTTTGGCACTGACTGAAATGGCCGGATAGGGGAGTTTGATGCTCTGTATTTTAGCTTTGGCGGAGTCAATCTTATTGAAGACCAAAAGAAAATTGATGTGTTTTTTTCCGAAGAGTTCAATGAGCTTTTCATCGGTGCGGGTGATGCCGGTTTCCGCATCAATCACCAGTATGCCGATGTCCGTCTTGTTGAGAATGTTCAGGGTCTTGGCGATGCGGAGTTTTCCCAGTTCTCCCTCATCGTCCAAACCCGGAGTATCAATAATCATCACGGGGCCCAGGGGGAGCAGTTCCATGGTTTTCTGCACCGGGTCCGTGGTTGTACCTTTAATATCGCTGACGATGGCCAGATTCTGGCCCGTAATGGCGTTTATCAGCGTGGATTTGCCGCTATTGCGGTTGCCGAAAATTCCGATATGAATCCTGTCCATTTATTTCACTTCTTCCAGACGGGGGTTGGGCATATATTTTCTGCCCACCTTGGCACAGGGTTTGCCGTCCACCATAACCACATCCGCGGTAAAATTGATATTGCCGTCAAAGAAGCTGGAGCCCACCGCATAGGTGTCAACCGGCACCCCTTCCGCTTCAAAGGCCTTGATGCGTTCCACATTGAAACCGCTGGAAACAATGATTTTTACATAGTCAAAACCCTCTTTGTCCAGGGCACGGCGTACATTCCACACCAATTCCTTGCAAACTCCGGTGGGTGAAAACATGCCGTTGGGGTTTTCTACGGATTTATCCACCATATTGGCACTGGTGTCCAACCGTACCCCGTAAAGTTTTCTGCCCAATTTCCTGGCAACTGCCAGGGAGGTATTGACGCAATCGTTGTCAAAATCCACCAGGGCGATGCGGCTGACGGAGGGGTCAACATATTTATCAAAAGCGGCGGTGGCAGCCACGGTATCACCTTTGTAGGTGCAAATCAGGGCGTGGGGAATGGTGCCCAAGCCCTTTCCGCCGGAGGCCAGGGCATTGGCGTCGGTGCTGAAACCTTTGATGCCGCCAATCATGGCGGCGTATCCGTCCGTCTCCTGGGTCTGCCAAATGTCATAACGGGCGGGGAAGAAAAGCACCGGTTTGCCCTTGGCCGCCTCAAGCACGTTATGCACATTGGTGGCAATACGGCTCTGCCGGGCCAGAATGCCCAAATAAATGGTTTCAAGATGGGCAAAATCAGCCAAATCACCTTCGATGGTCATCAATGTTTCCCAGGGGGCGATGGGGTCACCGTCATGGAGGGCTTTGATTTTAATTTTGTCCGGATGATGGGCGCATTGGCGAATCAGGGAAATCACTTCATCAATGCCGCAGACAATCATGGGTTCCCGGGTGAAAACCTGCATAAGGATTTGGGGATGATTGTTGTCTTTATTGAGTATTTCTTCCGTACGCATAAAATAGGCATCGCTGTAGTAGCCCGCCTTGATTTTATCCACAGGAAAATGAAAATGTTCCACAGGTAATCTTGTTTTCATTTCGCATGTCCTTTCTTTTTTAGTATCGTATTATAGCACATTCGCAAAGTTTTTTTACGGATATTTTGTTATATCAAAGAAAAAGTATACATGCACACATAAAAAGTGTACGTGACTTTCTAAAATCACGTACACTTTTTACTATTCTGATGAAAACGGATTTGACTAAGTCACTTTCCGGGTTGCGTGCAAACAACAAAAAATGTACATCATTTTCCAAAAATGTACTACATTTTTAGCATTTCTGTCTAATACGCATATTTGATAAGGGAAGGTTGAAAAAAATATTATGGTTCTGCGGTATTACTTTATGGTATAATCAAAATATGAAAAAAGTTATTGTTGGCATGAAGATTGAATTGGATATTTTACGTTTGGGGTCCAATGGTGAAGGTGTGGCCAAGTTGCAGTTGGCTGAGGATGCTGATGGAAAAACTTTCTTCACAGTTTTTGTTCCCGGTGCCCTGCCCGAAGAAAGGGTTTTGGCACGGGTTACTCAGGTGAAGAAAAGTTATGCAGTGGCACAGCTGATGAAAATAATTCATTCATCCGAAGACAGAGTACAACCGGCCTGTCAGATTTATGCCGGTTGCGGGGGTTGTCAGTTGCAGCATTACGCCTATGCTTCCCAGCTTCTTGTCAAACGGCAGCAGGTGCAGGACGCTTTGGAGCGGATAGGCCATTTGCATTGTGAGGTTCTGCCCGTATTAGGAATGGATTCACCCTGGAGGTACCGGAACAAAATGCAGTTTCCTGTGCAGGGCAACAAAGGTGTTTTGGAAATCGGTTGTTACGCACTGAAAACCCACGGTGTTGTTAATACTTGTGACTGTCTGATTCAGGAGGGCGGTAACAATCAGGTTGCGGGGGCGGTGCGGTGCTGGATGCAGGAATTTAATATTCCCGCCTATGATGAAAGGACGGGTAACGGCCTGGTACGGCATGTTATGGGAAGGACGGGTGCAGGGGGTGAGGTGCTGGCGGTTGTTGTTTGCACTAAGATTCAGGTGCCCCATAGTGCCGAATTGGTACGGATTCTACGGGAGCAGGTTCCCGGTTTGACGGGCGTGGTTATTAATGTGAACCCCAAAAGTACTAATATTATTATGGGTCAGGACTGTCATACCCTGTGGGGTAGGGATTATTTGTTGGATAGGTTGGGTGAACTGCAATTCAGGGTCAGTCCTTTGAGTTTCTTTCAGGTGAACCGGTTCCAGGCGGAAGTGCTGTACAATTTAGTGTTGGAATTAAGCGGCTTGTCCGGCCGGGAGAATGTGGCGGACGTGTATTGCGGTACGGGCACTATTTCCTTGTTTTTGGCAGGTAGGGCACGCAAGGTTTTTGGCATTGAGATTGTTGCGGAAGCCATATCGGATGCCAGGGAAAATGCTCTGTATAATCATATTAACAATGCGGAGTTTTTGGTTGGTGATGCGGCGGAGGAACTGCCCCGGCTTTTGTCCAAGGGATTCAGGCCGGACGTGGTGGTGGTGGACCCGCCCCGGGCCGGATGTGAAGAAAAGGTTTTGCAGAGCATTATGGCAGTGTCGCCAAAAAGAATTGTTTACGTGAGTTGCAACCCCGCCACCTTGGCCAGAGATTTGGGTATATTGTGCAACAAATATGATATTATTAGGGTTCAGCCGGTGGATATGTTCCCCCAAACCACCCATGTGGAAACGGTGGTGGGGTGTGGCCTGGGGCGGCAGGGGTGAGGGGTGGGCCAACAGGGTTGAGGGGGGTCAGGAGAGTGCGGACTTTTTGCGCCC
>JAZLMD010000129.1:0-8571 GCA_045598465.1 Acidaminococcaceae bacterium
TAAGCAGGAATGGAGGGAACACCCATGCCAAGAACCATGCAGGTCACCATGGTGAAGAGCAGGGTCAGAAGCAAACTGTGTCCGCCCAAATCCAAAATGGCGTTGGCCAGGTTCAAACCGAAACCGGTCTTGGCAATTACACCCACGATGATGCCCACCGTTGCACAGGCCAGAGCCACAGAGCAAGTTTCCTTTGTACCGGCAACCAGAGCGTCACAGCAATCCTTGAATCCCATTCTGGTTTCCTTTTTCACCCAGCTGATGGCCACGGTGAACAGGATGGACCAGAAAGCCGCATAGATAATGGTGAAACTGCTGAAGAAAAGCATATAGAGCAGGAACAGGATGGGCAGGCACAAATGCCCCCTCTCCCTCATAACCTTGCCCACAGCCGGCAGGTTCTCACGGCTCACACCCTTCAGTCCCATACGGCAGGCACGGTAGTGAACCTGCAAAATTACGCCCAAGTAGTACAATATGGCAGGAATGGCCGCCGCAATGGTAATCTGGTAATATTTCATGCCCAGCATTTCCGCCATAATGAAGGCCGCCGCACCCATGACCGGAGGCAGGATTTGACCACCCACGGAGGCCGCGGATTCAACCGCACCGGCAAATTCCTTGCTGTAGCCGGTCTTTTTCATCAGGGGGATTGTGAAGGCACCGGTGGTAACCACATTGGCCACCGCAGAACCATTGATTGAGCCCAGGAATGCGGAAGCGCAAACAGAAACTTTTGCCGGTCCGCCACGACTGGCACCGGCCAGGGCCAGGGCAATATCATTAAAGAACTGCCCCATACCGGACTTATTCATAACCGCACCAAACATAATGAACAGGAAAATGTAGGTTACGGATACATCCACGGAAGTACCATAAATGCCCTCCGTATTGGCGAACAGGTGGTTGATGGTCTGGGCCCAGGTGTAACCACGATGACGGAACACCGGCATCATGCGACCATACAAACCGTACATAAGGAACAGACCGCTAAGCACAATGAGGGGCATACCGCTGACCCGGCGGGTTGCCTCCAACAAGGTCACAATCAGCAAGGTGGCAATAACCGTATCCCAGGTGGTGGGGTTTCCCGCATGGTCAACAATGTCCACATAATTCATGGCCATATAGACCGGCACAGCAAAGGTCAGCAATATCAGCAACCAGTCATACCAAGGAATACCATTATTAAAACCTGCTTTCTTATGGATTGGGTAAAGCATAAAGCCCAAACCCACCATAAAGGCCACGTGCATGGAACGGTAAACCAGTGTTACCGGCCCGCCGAAGGCGCAACAATACAAATGCCACAGGCCAATCAGCACTGCGGTCCAATAATAGAATTTTTGCAGCCAGCCCTTAAATTTGCGAACCTTCTGCTCCCTGTCGAACTCTTCAATAATCGCCTGTTGTTCAGCCGTCAGTTCGCCACTGGAGGCCTTAAGCATGGCCTCCATCTCCTCCTTGGAGAGATTGGCGGCCTTGGCCTCTTTTACAACTTCATCGAATTTTTTATTTTCCTCCATGGGAATCCTCTCCTCTCGATGCGTAAAATTAAAACTTGATGATTTGGCAGCTCCGTGCCCCGCACAACCAGCCGCCCGTTCACCCTGATTTCCCGGGTGAACTTGGAGTTCAGCCACTTGAAATACTTGAACTCCTGTCCGATTTTCTCCATATATATGAGGCCCTCATCCCCTATCCGGGTCTTGCCTTTATTTGCAGGAATACCGGCTCCGAAAGCCGGGAAGGTTATGGTGTCCAATACCAATACATTGTCTTCACGCAAAGTATAGTATTCATTCCAAGGAATCTTTTCCAACGAATGAGTCCAGAAGACATCTATCTTGTCCCCTGTGGCAACGGACTCTGTCAGGATAACTTCTCCAGTTTTCCAGACAAATATTTTCAGAACCTTTTGTTGGCAATAGAACCAACACCCAATAAAAAAGATTATCCCGCAGAGGGCCAAAACAGGCCCCCTGCGAAGATAACTGTTAATTTTCGTCATGCGAAATTAGAACTTGTAGCCGTGGTCTTTGTACCATTTAACAGCACCGGGATGGAAAGGAATGGGTTTTGCACGCAGATAGAAATCAGGTTTGATGTTTGCTGCTGCGGTCTTGTGGCTGGCTTGGATAATGCCCACTTTCTCATTGATACCGTTCATAATGTCATAAACCAGTTCGTCACTGAGTTTGTCGTTGACCAACATAATGTTCATAACGGTTGCGGTCTCGGTATCTTTTGCAGTACCATAAACTTCTTTAGGAATCAAACCTGCACTGTAGCAGGGATATTTCTTCATCAGACGTTCACGGGCAGCACCTTCAATGGGAACGATGTAAATTTTCTTTACAGTTCCCAATTCGTTGATGGTGGCATTGTTCAAGCCGGAGGTAACAAATGCGGCGTCACATTGGCCGTTCATCATTTGTTTGATGCCTTCGCCGTAGGACAAGTAGTCAACCTTGCAATCCTTGTAACTCATCTTGTGGGCCTCAAACATCATGCGGGCATTAACCTCTACACCGCTGTTGGGAGCGCCAACACCGACCCTCTTGCCTTTCAGGTCCTCAAACTTCTTAATGCCGCTGTCTTCGGTGGTAACCAATTGACAATAATTGGGCCACAAGCTCATCAACATCTTCAAATTTTTGGCGGGTTTCTTACCCTGGAATGCACCGTAAGCATCATATGCCTGAAGCACAGCATCACTCATGGCAATAGCCAATTCACCTTGGCCGGTGAGGATGGCGTTGATGTTTTCACCGGATGCGCCGGTAGCAGTGGAACTGGAATTGTAGCCGTAGTCCTTCAAGGCCTTGTCAAAAGCACCGCCAATGGGGAAATAAATGCCGCTGGTGGGTCCGGTCAAAACGGTTACAAATTGGTCAGCACGATTGATGGCCGCTTCGGAAGTAGCCATACCTGCCAACATCATAGCACCCAATGCTAAAGCAAAAGATTTTCTCATGATCTTCTCTCCTTTTTTTCAAACGTGCGAATATCGGATTCGCCAAATGGGTTTACCCCAATAATTGAGTTAATTTTAACATATATTGTTCACGGGTGCAAATATTTTTTTATCTAATTACAGTTTGCACCCATCAAACACCTGCTATACAGCAAGTCAAATCCTAAACATTCATAATGCTACGAACAACTTTATAAAATCGTGAACATATCTTCGGTATAACTGCATTGCCATTGTAACATTTCAAACACAAAAAGTTGCGCTCTAAAAGATTTGAAAACTTTTCAACGCTAAAACTTGCGAATCATACTGCCACCCATTACAATATGCACTGGCTCTTTTTTGCGGGCCGAAGAATTTTTCAGACAATGAATGAGGATAATAATTATGAGAAACGTTGGCACTGTTTCACGGGGTATCCGTACCCCCATCATCCGTCAGGGTGATGATTTGGCAAAGATTGTTGCCGAATCCGTATTGGCGGCGGCCAAATCCGAAAACTTCCCCCTGGAAGACCGGGATGTGGTGGCCGTTACGGAAAGTGTGGTGGCCCGGGCCCAGGGCAACTACTGCAGCGTGGATGATATCGCCGCAGATGTTAGGGCAAAACTTGGCGGCGAAACTGTGGGAGTCATTTTCCCCATTCTCAGCCGCAACCGCTTTGCCATCTGCCTGCGGGGTATTGCCAAAGGCGCAAAAAAAGTCGTTCTAATGCTCAGCTACCCCTCCGACGAGGTGGGCAACGAACTGGTGTCTTTGGACAAACTTGATGCCGCCGGGGTCAACCCCTACAGCGAAGTACTGACCCTGGAAAAATACCGGACCCTCTTCGGCGAAAACAAACATCCTTTCACCGGCATTGACTATGTGGACTATTACGGCAAACTGATTAAAGAAAGCGGTGCGGAGTGCGAAATCATCTTCGCCAACCACGCCCAAACCATCCTGCAATATACGGACAAGGTCATCAACTGCGACATCCACACCCGTGCCCGGACCAAAAGAATCCTGAAAGCGGCAGGGGCAAAGATTGTCTGCGGTCTGGACGACCTGATGACCGCCGGAATCAACGGTAGCGGCTTCAACGCCAAATACGGCCTTTTGGGCAGCAACAAGGCCAAGGAGGATCAAATCAAACTCTTCCCCAAGGAATGCCAGGAACTGGTGGAAAACATTCAGAACCGGCTGGCCCGGGCCACCGGCAAAAAAATTGAAGTTATGGTCTATGGGGACGGGGCCTTCAAGGATCCCCAGGGCAAGATTTGGGAGCTGGCGGACCCTGTGGTAAGCCCCGCCTTCACCGACGGACTCATCGGCACCCCCAACGAACTGAAACTGAAATACCTGGCGGACAACGACTTCAAGGATTTGCAAGGAGAGGCGCTGAAGCAAGCCATCAAAGAAAGCATCAAGGCCAAAGACAAAAACCTGAAGGGCAATATGGCCAGCGAAGGCACCACCCCCCGTCAACTGACGGACCTCATCGGCTCCCTTTGCGACCTGACCAGCGGCAGCGGTGACAAAGGCACGCCGGTGGTGTTGGTGCAAGGGTACTTCGATAACTATACTAATGAATAATGAATGATTACTAATTCTTTTTGCACGAAAGGAAGATAAAATGGAAAAAACAGATAATGTGAGACCGGCTTCCCTGAAGCGAATCACCAATAAAACCTTGGCAAAAAATTTCATTGCAGAACAGGTAAATGCCTTGAGAGAACAGATCGGGGATAAAAAAGTCCTGCTGGCCTTGAGCGGCGGTGTGGACAGCAGCGTCACTGCCGCCCTGCTCATCAAAGCCATCAGCAAGAACCTGGTCTGCGTCCATGTCAACCACGGCTTTCTCCGCAAGGGGGAACCGGAAGAGGTGGTACGGGTCTTCCGCCAGGAAATGGGGGCCAAACTGGTTTACGTTAATGCTGCCAACCGTTTCCTGAAAAAGGTTGCCAATGTCAGCGACCCGGAAAAGAAACGTAAAATCATCGGCAGCGAATTCATCGAAGTGTTCGCTGAGCAAGCAAAAAAACAAAAAGGGATTGAATTTCTGGCCCAGGGGACCATCTACCCTGATATTTTGGAAAGCAAAGGCATTAAGGCCCATCACAATGTGGGCGGACTCCCTGCTTCCATGAAATTTGAACTGGTTGAACCCATCAAATTCCTCTACAAAGACGAAGTACGGGTGGTGGGTAAGGAATTGGGCCTGCACGACGGCATGGTTTACCGTCAGCCCTTCCCCGGCCCGGGCCTGGCAGTACGCTGCGTAGGGGCCATCACCAGGGCCCGTCTGGAAGCTGTTCGGGAAAGTGATGCCATTCTGCGTGAAGAATTCAAAAAAGCCGGATTGGAAGGCAAAGTTTGGCAATACTTCACCGTAGTCCCCGACTTCAAATCCACCGGCATCACCAATGGCAAACGAACCTTTGATTGGCCCGTCATCATCAGGGCGGTAAATACTAAAGATGCAGTGACAGCCACCTGTGCGGAACTCAGTTTCAAACTAATGCAAAAACTGGTGCAACGCATCACTACGGAAGTGAAAGGCGTAAACAGGGTGCTTTGGGACATGACCCCCAAACCCTCCGGCACCATCGAGTGGGAATAACACAAAACCACCTGCCAAAAAGAGCAGGTGGTTTTTTAGTACAGATACAATATTTTACAAAAAATCAATACTGCCGGTAATATTGCTGAAAATCAATTTTGCTGCATCCAAACTGATTTCCTCATAAGAATGTTCCTGCAAATCCTCCGCCCGCCAGCCCTGTTTACTGTTGCACAAAACCTCAATGGCCTCATCCACACTATGGGCCGCCACCACAGCAATGGCATCCAAATAAAAATTATTGTTCAGGCAGGGTTCGTTAATCATACTGTGGCTGTGATGGGTTTTGTTGTGCCGCCACACAAATACTTTCAACTCTTTCATATCCTACCCTTTCTTTTTACCAAACAATACAGCAAAGGCCCGTTCCGCTGCCTGCTGTTCCGCCAGCCGCTTGCTTTTGCCGGAACCCCGGGCCAAATTTTTTCCACTCACCAACACTTCCACCGTAAAGATTGGCTCGTGACTGGGACCCTGTTGGTCAACCAACACATATTTAATGTCAATACTGCCGTTTTTCTGCAATTCTTCCTGCAGACGGGATTTATAATTTTCCTGGGGCTTTTGCCGGGAGGCCTGTTCCAATTCGTTCTGCATAAACCTGAGGACAAAATCCTTGGCCGCCATCAGACCCCTGTCCTTGTAGATTGCCCCCACCACGGCTTCAAAGGTATCCGCCAGTACCGCCGGCCGGGACCTGTCCCCCTCCTTTTCCGAACCGCGGCCAACCAAAAGGTAATTCCCCAGCCCCAAAACAGTGGCATAATGTGCCAAACTCTTTTCCTCCACAAAATTGGCCCTGATTTTCGTCAGCATCCCCTCGTTCAGGTCGGGATTATGAAAAAGATAATCGCTCACCACTACATCCAGCACCGCATCGCCCAAAAATTCCAACCGCTGGTTGTGTCTGATGCCCTTATGCTCATTGGCGCAACTGGGATGGGTGAGGGCCACATCCAAAAGCCCTATATCTTTGAATTGCAAACCCAGGGAAAAGGCAAACTGCTCCAACTCCCTGACCCTTTCGCTGCGGTTATTCATATTTATTGAAAAGCAGACAGGCATTGTGTCCGCCAAAACCCAGGTTATTGCTCATAGCCCTGCGAACCGTCATTTTTCTGGCCACATTGGGCACATAATCCAAATCCAGACCATTTTCCAAATCCGGAGTTTCATAATTAATAGTTGGAGGTACAATATCGTTCTTGACGGTCAGTACCGTGGCAATGGCCTCCACCCCGCCGGCCGCACCCAAAAGATGTCCCAGCATGGATTTGATACTGCTCACCGCCAACCTGTACGCATGATCTCCAAAAGCCGCCTTAATAGCAAGGGTCTCCCCCTTATCATTTAGACAGGTGGATGTACCATGGGCATTGATATAATCCACATCAGCGGGCTCAAGCCCCGCTTCCCGGATGGCATCCAAAAAGCATCTTGCCGCCGCCTTCCCCTCCGGATCCGGCGCCGTGATATGATGGGCATCACAATTGGCCCCATAGCCCACCAATTCCGCATATATCTTAGCCCCACGCTTTTGGGCATGGGAAAGTTCCTCTAAAACCAACACCCCGGCCCCCTCACTCAGAACAAAACCGTTCCTGTCCTTTTCAAAAGGCCGGGAGGCCTTTGTCGGCTCCTCATTGCGGGTGCTCAGAGCACGCATATTGGTGAACCCGGCAATACCCATAACATTCACCGCCGCTTCACTGCCCCCGGCCAGCATCACCTCCGCATCGCCGAACTGAATGCTGCGGAAAGCATTGCCGATGGCGTGGCTGCCGGTGGCGCAGGCGGTTTGCATACACATATTTGGCCCCTTCAGATTATGGGTGATAGCAATCTCACCACTCACCATATTGCCGATAATCATGGGTATGAAAAAAGGACTGACAAAGCGGGGGCCCTTTTCCTTGTAGCGCAGGGTCTGCTCCACAAAGGTGTTCAAACCCCCAATACCGCTTCCCACCAACACCCCGATTCGGTAGGGGTCTTCCGCCGCCAAATCCAGGGCCGCATCCTTAATAGCCATCCCTGCTGCAGCCACGGCCAACTGGGCCACCCGGTCCATCCGGCGGCCCTCTTTTTTGTCCCCATAATTGGCGAAGTCAAACCCCTTCACTTCACCCGCAATCTTCACAGCAAAATTTGTTGTATCAAAATGGGTTATGGGGGCAATACCGCTTTCACCCTTAAGCAAGTTCTCCCACATGGCCTGAGCCGTCAGACCCAGCGGAGTCACAGCACCTACCCCAGTCACAACAACTCTTCTTTTTTCCACAATTTCGCTCCACAAACATCACTAAATAGGGGCTCGAAAAACGAGCCCCTGATTCAGATATGACAATTATTTGATTTCATCTTCAAGCATCACAACCGCATCACGCACGGTGTGAATCTTTTCCGCTTTTTCATCAGGAATCTCGATTTCAAACTCTTCTTCAAAAGCCATAATCAGTTCCACGATATCCAATGAATCGGCGCCCAAATCATCAATGAACTTGGAATCCAACTCCACTGCATCTTCGCTCAGTTCCAACTGTTCGCAGACGATTTTTCTGACTCTTTCAAAAATTGTTTTCTCCATTCTCTCACCTCCTTACCTAAAATTTCCTTAGTTATCCTTACGGGCAGTATTTTACTACATAAGCATGCCGCCGTCAACATGTAAAATTTGTCCCGTAATATAATCCGCATCTTCACTGGCCAAAAACACCACCGCCTTGGCAATATCCTCCGGCTCACCCATGCGTCCCAGAGGTATCATTTTCAATGCTCCCTCCACCGCAGCATCCGCAAGTTTATCCGTCATAGGGGTGCGGATGAACCCCGGTGCAATCGCATTGGCCGTAATGTTCCGGGAAGCCAGTTCCTTGGCAACGGATTTGGTAAAACCGATGACCCCCGCCTTGGCCGCCGCATAATTGGCCTGGCCCGCATTGCCTGCCACCCCCACTACGCTGGAAACGGAAATGATTCTGCCGTAACG
>JAZLMD010000130.1:0-9696 GCA_045598465.1 Acidaminococcaceae bacterium
AAGGCGGTTTTTGTGAAGAAAGCAGAACCTGCAAAGAAAGCAGAACCTGCGAAGAAGGCAGAACCTGCGAAGAAAGCAGAACCTGCGAAGAAAGCAGAACCTGCAAAGAAGGCAGTTCCTGCGAAGAAGGCAGAACCTGCAAAGAAGGCAGTCCCTGTGAAGAAGGCAGAACCTGCGAAGAAAGCAGTTCCTGCGAAGAAGGCAGAACCTGCGAAGAAAGCAGTTCCTGCAAAGAAAGCAGTTCCTGCAAAGAAGGCAGTTCCTGCAAAGAAAGCAGTAAAGAAGTAGTTCGAGTCATAACTTTTTGGAGGCGATGCTATGGCTGGTAAAAGAATACATGAAGTTGCAAAAGAGCTTGGCAGAACCGCCAGTGAAGTTATTTCGCTGCTTGCCAAGCACGGCGTGGAAAAGAAATCTAATTTTAGTGGTATAAGTGACAGAGAAATTGGTATTGTTGAGAAGGCGTTTGCACCTAAATCGGTGCAATCGTCTGTTTCTGTTACCAAACCTGTTTTTAAGCTAGTGAGGAAAGCGGAAAATAGAGTTGAGTTACCAAAAGATGTTGTTCGTACAAAAACAGAGTCCGAGGTTGAAAAAAAATCTGCTGATACGGAAGTAGAGGTTAAAGTTCATTCTGTGGAAAAACCGAAGGAAAACGTTACTGAGAAGGCAAAATCGGTAGCGAAGCCGGAATCAAAACCTGAAGTGAAAAATGACGAGTTAAAGGTTGTAAAACCGGCTGAGATGAAGAATGTTACTTCGACGGTTGCTTCAGAAGATAAATCCGGTGACAAGGGTAAGACCGGTGATGGTGAGAGCAAAAATAGTGACAGTCGGAGACAAGACCGGAAGTCCGAGGGTGGACAGAGAACTTTCGGTGGGGGTATTGACCAACGCAATCAGAACAACAGAGGTCAGGGTAGTGGCCGTAGGAATCCGGACAATAGGGATCAACGGGACAATAGGAATCAACGGGATAATAGGAACCAACGGGATAATAGGGATCAACGGGATAGTAGGAACCAACGGGATAACAGGGATCAGCAGGGGAACAGGACACAGGGGAGTAATTTTAGGAACCAGGATAATAGAAATCAGGGGAATCGTTCCAACGGATTCCGTAATCAGGATAACAGGGGTCAGGGTAATCGTCAGTCGGAAAATAGAAACCAACAGGGGAACAGAACCCAGGCCGGCGGCGGGAACAGAGCCCAGGACAATCGCAATCAAAGCGGTTCCAAGTTCCAAAATAACAGGAATCAGGGGAACCGTCCCAATGGATTTCGTAATCAGGACAATAAGGGTCAGGGCGGAGGTTTCAGGCCTCAGGACAACCGCAATCAGTCCGGTCGTCCTCAGGGCAGCAGACCCCAAGCGGGAGGCCCCCGCAGTCAGGATAACAAGGCCAATGACAGACGCAAGGTGGAACACACCTTTGTTAGCGAGAGGGAACGTAGCGACAGGAATCGGGAACGTAACCGGGTAAACAATAAGAATTACAAGGATAAGCGGATGGAGGGGAGTTATGCAACTAAGGAGTCCCGTCCTAACCGCAGTCAGGGACATGAATTCAATCCCAATGTGGGCAAAAAGAATCAGAACCAGCCGGTTAAGGAAATTATCAGACCTACCAGTGTGGAAGTCGGTGTAAGCATCAGCGTTAAGGAATTCAGTCAGCTTATCAAACGGGATGCCAGTGAAGTTATCAAGAAGCTTTTCCTGATGGGTATGCTGGTGACCATCAATCAGGACATTGATTTTGATACTGCTGTTCTTATCGGTGATGAATTTGGTTGTGCCGTCACATCTGCCGCACCGGAAAGGGACTTGACGGAGATTCCTGAAGTGGATGATCCGGAAGAGGAACGTTTGCCCCGTCCGCCGGTGGTTACGGTTATGGGTCACGTGGATCACGGCAAGACCAGTTTGCTTGATGCAATCCGCAAGACCAATGTTACTGCCAGGGAGGCGGGAGGCATTACCCAACATATTGGTGCATACAAAGTTACTTACAATGGTAAGACCATTGTGTTTTTAGATACTCCCGGTCATGAAGCGTTTACAGCTATGCGTGCCCGGGGAGCGCAGGTTACGGATGTGGCTGTATTGGTTGTGGCTGCGGATGACGGGGTTATGCCCCAGACCATTGAGGCCATTAATCATGCCAAGTCAGCCAAAGTGCCGGTTATTGTTGCCATTAATAAAATTGATAAGCCCACTGCCAATCAGGATCATGTGAAGCAGCAGTTGGCTGAACGTGAACTGATTCCTGAGGATTGGGGTGGGGATACTGTTATGGTACCTGTTTCTGCCCACACCAAGGAAGGCATTCCTGATCTTTTGGAAATGATTCAGTTGGTGGCTGATGTGGGTGAGCTGAAAGCCAATCCCAATTTGCCCGCCCGTGGCACCATTATTGAGGCCCAGTTGGACAAGGGACGTGGACCTGTGGCCACCGTACTGGTTCAACGGGGGACTTTGAATGTTGGCGATACTATCATTGCCGGCACATGTTACGGTAAAGTCCGCGCTATGGTTAATGATCGTGGCGAAAAGGTCAAGAAGGCCGGTCCCTCCATGCCGGTGGAAGTATTAGGGTTGAACGATGTACCCCAGGCGGGTGACATTTTGGATGCTACGGATGAAAAAACCGCCCGCAATGTGGCGGAGGAACGTATTTCCAAGGTGCGTCAGGAGGAACAGAAGACCGCAGGCAAGGTTAGTTTGGATGATTTGTTCCAACGCATTCAGGAAGGCGAGATTAAGGATTTGAACATCGTCGTCAAGGCGGATGTACAGGGGTCCATTGAAGCGTTGAAGCAATCCTTGGAGAAGATTAAGAATGATGAAGTGAAGGTTGTGGTTGTGCATGCTGGTGTGGGTGCCATAACCGAGTCCGATGTTATGCTTGCTTCTGCATCTAACGCCCTGGTAATCGGATTTAATGTCCGTCCTGATGCCAATGCCCGCAAAGTGGCTGAGGCAGAAAAAATCGATATCAGAATGTACAGGGTCATTTATGACGCTTTGAATGATGTGGAAGCCGCCATCAAGGGTATGTTAGCTCCCAAGTTCAAGGAAGTTATTCTTGGTCGGGTGGAAGTCCGTCAGGTTATTCGTATCAACAAGATGATTATTGCCGGCTGCTATGTTCTGGAGGGTAAGGTTACCAACAACAGTAAAGTGCGTGTTGTCCGTGACGGCATTGTCATTCATGAGGGGGAGATTGATTCCCTGCGCCGGTTTAAAGATGATGTGAAGGAAGTGCAACAGGGTTTTGAATGCGGTATGACTTTGGAAAATTTCACTGATATTCATGAAAATGACCAGTTTGAAATCTTCAATATGGAAGAAGTGGCTGTAGAATAGTGGTGCAGGTGGTTCATGTCTAAGGTTCGGATAGAAAAAGTTCAGGAAGCAATATACCAGGAAGTGTGTAAAATGTTGCTTTTTGAAGTAAAAAATGAGAAAATTACCGGTGTAAATGTTACCGGGGTTGAGGTGTCTTCAGATTTAAGTTATGCCAAGGTTTTTGTCAGTTTGTACGGAACGAAGGAAGAGCAAGAGGACTGTCTGGAGGCGCTTAACAAGTCCAAGGGTTATTTCCGTTCGGAAATTGCCCAAAGGGTTCGGATGAGATATACGCCGGAAATAAATTTTGTCAGGGACGATTCGGCGGCTTATGCGGCCCGTATAGAAGAGCTTTTGGCGAAGATTAAACAGGCAGATTGATATGACTGAAAAAATAGGTTTGCCGGAAATTGGCAAAATTTTGTTGGGGGCGGATTGCATTGCGATAGCCGTCCATTTAAGCCCTGATGGTGATGCTTTGGGAAGTGCCCTCGGTTTGGCGGGGGTGCTGACCAAATTAGGCAAGGATGTGACAATCTTTGTGGACGACATCATCAAGGGCTTTAAATTTTTACCGGAAGTGTCGGTTATCAAAACGGTCAGTGATTTGGATGCTGTCGACACTGCGGATTTTGATTTGCTTTGTGTACTGGATTGCAGTACTTTGGCCAGAATCGGCAGGGTGAAGGATAAAGTGAAAGCTCCCCTCACCGTCAATATTGACCATCATATTTCCAATGAAGGATTTACTGATTATGCTTATATTGACGGTTATGCTGCGGCTACGGCAGAAATTATTGTGGATTTGATTCGTGTGATGCAGTGGCCTGTGGATGAGCGTATTGCCACCTTTCTCTATATGGGACTGGTTACCGATTCCGGTTCCTTCAGTTTCTCCTGCACCCGTGGCGCCACCTTGCAGAATGCTGCGTTTTTGGTGGAGCATGGGGCCCAACCCAGTTTGATACATGACGGATTGGATGATATGGAGTGGCGCAGTATTAAGGCCCTGCGGGAGGCGCTGGAGACCATGACTTTTGCCTTTGAGGGCAAAGTTGCCTATATGTATACCGACTTGGAGCATTATGATCCTTTGGCGGATATGGACAGTTTCTCTTCCTATCCCCGCAGGATAATCGGTACGGAGATTGCTTTTTATCTGAAAGAAGTGGAGCCGGGGCTTACCAGGGCATCCATCCGCAGCAGGCGGTATGACGTATCCAAGTTGGCATTGATTTTTAATGGTGGAGGTCATGCCAAGGCGGCAGGATGTACCATTCATTTGCCTTTGCAGCAGGCGACGGAAGCTATTTTGAAAGAAATTGGAAAGCTATATTTTTAATGTCTGCAAGCCGTCACAGATGACCAGTAATGATGTGGTGGCGGTCATAAAAAAAATATTGAACATTAAAAAGGTCGGACACGGCGGTACTTTGGATCCCATGGCAACAGGTGTGTTGCCGGTTTTTACAGGTTCTGCCACCCGACTTTTAGAATACTCTTTGGAAGGAAACAAGGAATACATTGCCCGGGTCAAATTAGGGATCAGGACGGATACCGGTGATATTACGGGGAACGTGGTGCAGGAGACGCCGGTTCCAACAATTACTGCAAAAAAAATCGAGACGGTGCTGGCTCTGTTTTTAGGCAAACGGTTGCAGACCCCGCCCATGTACAGTGCCCTGAAGATGCATGGGAAAAAACTCTACCAGTTGGCCCGCCGGGGCGAAGAAGTTGAACGTCAGCCCAGGGAGATTACCATTTCCGCATTGGAGTTGCTGGAATTTGACCAAACAGGTTTCCTGTTTAGGGTGGAATGCTCCAAAGGCACCTATATCCGGGTGTTGGCGGAGGATTTGGCAGAAGCATTGGGGACGGTTGGTACATTGGCAAAACTGACCCGCAGCCGGGTGGGAAGTTTCACATTGGACAAAAGCTGTACTCTTGAGCAAATCCGGGAAAATCCGGAGGCCTGCAGTATGAATATTTTGGATGTACTTCCTTTTGAACGGATCATATTGACGGAAAAACAGGCCTGGCGACTGACATCCGGGGTAGTAACAACCTTGAGGGGTGTGGAGGACGGATGTTATTCCATCCTGGATCCTGGGGGGAAAATTCTTTTGGGGCTTGCAGATGTTGTGAACGGGAAGGCAAAGGTTAGAAAGGTTATACATCGCTATGCTAATAATGAAGCATTTGTCTGAGTTATCTGAACAGGTTATTTTGGCCGTAGGAACTTTTGACGGTTATCATTTGGGCCATCAGGCGGTGCTGGCCAGAGCCAAGGAAATTGCAGGGGAACAGGATGTTCCTTTTGCAGTAATGACTTTTGTCGGGCATCCGTCAGAATATTTGCATCCTGAGACAGCACCCAAACAACTGATGAATTTGCGTCAGCGTCGGATGTTTTGCCTAAGATACGGGGTCGATGAACTTGTTGAAATAGAGTTCAATAGGGAGTTTGCCAATTATTCAGCCGAGGATTTTGCCCGTCAGGTGAAAAATCACCTGGTGGTGGTGGGGGAGAATTTTACTTTTGGCAGAAACAAACAGGGAAATTTTGATATGTTTGATTCTGTAGAAGTTTGTTCCCTTTTGAAAATTGACGATGAAGTGGTAAGTAGTACCAGAGTCCGCCGGGAAATAGCTGCAGGAAACATGGAAGCAGTACACAAACTTTTGGGCAGGGATTACAGTATTCATGGTGAGGTGCTGCATGGGGATGCACGGGGCAAATTTTTGGGGTTTCCCACTGCCAATCTTAATTTTGGTGATTATTGTGTACCGGAGTACGGGGCTTACATAGGCAGGACTAAATATGGGGGCAAGATGTATCCGGCCATGATAAATGTGGGAACTAATCCGACTTTTACACTGAATATCCCCCGGATTGAGGCCCACATCATCGGATTTGAGGGAGATTTGTACGGAAAGAGAATCCGACTTGATTTTATTAGAAAGCTGCGTAATGAAATTAAGTTTTATAATGTCAATGATTTGATAAAACAATTACAAGAAGATAAAAATAACACTTGCACTTATTTCAAAAACGTGGTATCATAGCAAACGCTGACCGTCACCTGGATATTGGCGACTCCTGCGGTATCCCAGTGATTGGCATAAATTTTTTTATAGGAGGAATTTTGTTATGTTGACCAAGGAAGCAAAACAGGCGATTATTCTTGACAATGCCCGTGGGGAAGGGGATACCGGTTCTCCTGAGGTGCAGATTGCTGTGCTCAGCGCCCGTATTAACTATCTCACAGAGCATTTGAAGAGCCATGCTAAGGACCATCATACCCGTCGTGGCCTGTTGCAATTGGTCGGCCATCGTCGCGGACTTCTGAACTATCTTGAGAAGAAGGACATCGAACGGTACCGTGCCATTATTGCCAAATTGAATTTGCGTAAATAATCAAAAAACCTGCTTAGCGATAAGCAGGTTTTTTGATATATGTTCAGCATCATTTGTTGAGAATATCCTTCATCCGTTCCCTCATAGTTTTTCTTTTGGCGGGCTGCTGCATCTCCTGGCGTACTTCACCGGGGGGTTTTATTTTGTCAGTTTTTTTCTCGCTATCTTTACGACGAAGTTTCTCTTCCCGAATCTGGCGTCTCTTCAAAATCCATTCTTCTTCGGAGGTCAGGTTTTTCGGAGCTACGGTTTCCTGTTTTTTTGCAGGTTCCTGAACAATTACCGGTTCGGTGGGAATGATTACTCCGGGATTGACGAAATTGGATTTGGGAACATCTTTCAGCGCTTCATACATAAAAGTGTGCCAAATGGAGAGGGGGGCACCGCTTCCGGAAACAGACCAGCTGTCATCCTTGGCTTTCATGGGTTTGTTGTTGTCATCGCCAACCCAGACGGCAGTACACAAATCCGGGGTGAAGCCGATGAACCAGGCATCCACACTATTATCCGTGGTTCCTGTCTTCCCTGCTGCAGGACGGCCAATTCCCATGCCTCCGGCGGAACCGCTGATAAGCACGTCACGTAACATATCAACAGTCAGGTAAACGGATTTTTCGTCCAATACCCGGCGAACCGTGGGCTTGTATTCATAGATAACATTTCCGTTACGGTCTTCAATTTTTTTGATGGCATAGGGACGGGCGTAATTGCCTCCGGTGGCGAAAACGCTGTAAGCACTGGCCATTTCTAAAGGAACAACCCCGTTGGTCAGGCCGCCGATAGCCATAGCCAAATTAACATCGGAGTAGGCCCCGGAATCCACTAAGGTGGAAATGCCCATGCGTTCCGCATTCTGGATAATCTTATATACCCCGACTTCCCTTGCCAGAGCAATAGTGGCCACATTCATGGAACGTTTTAGGGCTGTACGCAGGGAAACTTTGCCATAGAATTTTTTGGTGACATTTTGAGGTTTCCAATCCTTGGCAAATTCCTCTTCCTTGTCTTCAATGATGCTGGCGGGGGTGAAACCGCTCTGCATGGCGGTGACATAAACAAAGGGCTTGAAACTGGAGCCGGGCTGACGGACCGCTAAAACGGCACGATTGAACTTGTCATCCCCACGGCCGCCAATCATGGCCTTCACTTCACCGGTTTTGGGGTCAATGGCAACAACTGCACACTGGGGCTGATGCTTGTGGTTATCATCCTCGTAGAAATCGGGAAGGTGCTTACGCATGGATTTTTCAGCTTCTTCCTGCATTTTACTGTTCAAAGTGGTATAGATTTTCAGGCCGCCTTTGTACAATGCGTCAGCATCAAATTCTTCCATAACCTTTTGACCGCACATATCGAAGAAGTAACTGCGTAAATCTATCTGTTCTGTTTTATGCCCTTCAAAAAGTTTGATTTCTTCCGCTTTGGTTTTGGCATTTTCTTCTTCTGTCAGGTACCCGTATTTTTGCATTTGGTCCAGGACCAGTTCCTGGCGTATTTTATTTTCTTTAGGATTCACAAAGGGGTTGTAGTAATTGGGGGCTTTGGGAATGGCGGCCAGGACTGCGGCTTCCGGCAGGGTCAAATCCTGCACATTCTTGTTGAAATACATCTTGGCGGCACTTTCCACACCATATACGCCGTTGCCAAAATAAATTTGGTTCAGATACATGGCCAAAATTTCCTTTTTGGAGTATTGACGTTCCAGCTCCCTGGCAATATAGGCCTCACGGATTTTTCTGGAAAGTGTTCGCTCCGAGGTCAGAAAGGCGTTCTTGGCCAATTGCTGGGTAATGGTGGAGCCGCCTTGCACCTCCCGTCCGCTAAGGGTCATAATGGCGGCCCTGAGGGTGGCACGATAATCAATGCCGCCGTGTTCATAGAAACGGTTGTCCTCAATGGCAATAAAACAATTTTGCACATGTAGAGGAATCTGCTCCAATTCTACGGGAGTTCTTCTCTCCGCACTTTGAGCAGAATAGATAACCTCTCCCGTATCGTCCAAAAATTGGCTGGAGGCATCGGGACGCAGCGTTTCTTCCAGATTTTTTGGTGTAAAAAGTCCGGCAAAACCGATGGCAATGGCAATACCCATGATACAGAGGGATATACAACAAAGGGCAAAGGATTTGAGAAAATTTTTCAGTTTTGCTTTTATATTTGTTTTCTTCTTCATAATAGAGGTATTATACAACTTTTTTCCCCGTAGTCAAATCTTTTCAAAACTTTGATTTGGTGATATACTAAACACATTATGAATTACGTTGAAGTTTCAATTACAACAAATCACACTGCAGCGGAAGCAGTGAGCCAGATTTTGGTGGATTTAGGCGCCAGGGGAACTGTTATTGATGATCCCCTTCTGATCAACTATCTGCGTGTCAATGGGGGTTGGCAGCTTACGGATATTCCTGAACAGCAGGATATTGAGAGAGTTACGGTCACTGCCTACTATCCGGAAAATGAAGCATGGCAGGAACAGTTGCAAAAAATTAATGGGGAACTTGCGGCCATCGAAAAGAGAATTGGCAATTTCCGTTATGGTGATCTGCTTTTCCGCACTGTCTCGGAGGAGGATTGGGCCAACGAGTGGAAAAGGTATTTCCATGTTACCCATGTGGGGGAGCGGTTGGTCATCAGGCCCAGTTGGGAGGATTATACTCCTGCCGCAGGTGAGAAGGTCATAACCATCGACCCCGGTATGGCTTTTGGTACCGGAACACATCATACGACAAATATGTGTATGGAAAGGTTGGAGAAAATTGTTAAGCCGGGGATGAAGGTTTTTGATGTGGGTACCGGCAGCGGCATTCTTGCTATTTCTGCGGCACTGTTGGGGGCAGGGAACATTAAAGCAGTGGATATTGATGCTGTGGCGGTAAAGGTAGCCGGAGAAAATGTTGCAAATAACGGCCTGTCCCGCAAGATTG
>JAZLMD010000131.1:0-9042 GCA_045598465.1 Acidaminococcaceae bacterium
GGTTGGGGGAACGGTTTGGGAGTATATCACCGCTGTCACTCCTAAAGTTTTGCAATACAAGGACGATTTGGATGATTACACTTATGAAGCCAGAATAAAAAAAGTTTTGATTGGTTTGGGGTATACACAGGAGTGGTGGAACAGGGATGCGGCCACCCTGAGCGGTGGGCAGAAAACCCGCCTGCTTTTGGCCTGCGCCCTGGCCCAGGAACCGGATTTTTTGATTTTGGATGAGCCCACAAACCATTTGGACATCCTTATGATGGAATGGTTGGAAGGTTACCTTAGGGAGTTCAGGGGGGCGGTGCTTTTGGTGAGCCATGACCGGGCTTTTTTAGACAATGTGGTAACCCGGGTGTTGGAGACGGAGCGGGGACTGGTGCAGAGTTTCCGGGGCAATTACAGTGCTTATGTGCAACAGAAAGAGTTGCAACGGCAAAGCCAACAGACGGCCTATGATGCCCAACAGGAATATATCGCCCGGACTGAGGCCTATATCCGCCGTTTTAAGGCGGGCATCAAAAGCAAGCAGGCCCGGGGCCGGCAGAGCCAGTTGAACCGGTTGGAGCGGTTGGATGCGCCGGTGGAGCAGGAGGAGTTCGTCCTGCGTCTGCCGCCGGCGACCGAGTGTGCCAACAGGGTTGGGGTTTTTGACCATCTGACCATTGGTTACGGTGAAAAAGTGCTTTGCAGCGACATCAATTTGGAATTACTTCGTGGTGAAAAGGTGGCGTTGATTGGTCCTAACGGCAGCGGCAAATCCACCTTGTTGAAAACATTATTGGGGGAGGTCCAGCCCTTATCCGGCAATGTGAAAATCGGTAATAGGGTGCAGATTGGCTATTTCTCACAAAGTTACGAAAGGTTGAAACCGGAGGAAACTCTTTTGGATAATTTCCTACACGAATATGGTTTCACCATTGAGCATACCCGCTCTTTGCTGGGGGGCATGCTATTTCACGGTGACGATGTTTTCAAAAAAATTGGCGAACTTTCCGGTGGGCAAAAGGCCCGTCTTGTGCTTTTGAAACTGGTGTTGGACGGGGCGAATTTTCTGGTGCTGGACGAACCTACCAATCATTTGGACATTTTGGCCCGGGAGACGGTGGAGGCGGCTCTCTGTGCCTTTGACGGCACGGTGCTTTTGGTGACCCATGACAGGGTGTTTGTACAAGAAATTGCTGATAGGGTTTGGGAAATTGGGAATGGTAATCTCCGTGACTACAAGGGCGGTTGGGAGCAATACCAAAAGGACAAGTTGGCATGGCGCCAAACCAAGACAAAAGCCGGCAACCAAAGGAATAAGGAAGACAAAGCAGCGACAGCCGTCGGGGAGCCGGTTGGCAAAGGTCAGCCGCCGGGTCGGGGGGATGCTAAGCAGATTGAGAAGATAGAGGAACAAATTCGGGAGTATGAAGCCATGGTGAAATACACCGTGAAAAAAATGGAAAGCCCGGATTTGGGCCAGTGTGAGATGGAAATCCTTTCCCAAGAGTACGCTGTATATGAATCCAAGGTGAACGAACTGATGGAAAAATGGGAAAAACTCATGGAACAAAGTTAGGCAATAGGCCATAGGCCATAGGCCATAGGCAATAGGCCATAGGCCATAGGCAATAGGGATTAGGTGTCAGGTTTCAGGTCTCAGGTCTCAGGTGTCAGATTTTAGGTTTCAGGAACATCTGCATGGTGCGAACCTTACTCAACACAGAGGGCTGAAGGTGCAATTGTGGAAAAACTTCTTGCATGTAGTGTGGTAGTTTGTTACAATATATAGCGATGGTTGTGTATGGATAATAGGGATGAAAAGTGCGCGGAATGGTTATAACGGGTCTGTATTTTGGTTCAGTTTTATGCTACCATTATAGTATTTTAGCTGATGTTGCTTCCACTATGTTACAGTTGCCGGGGATTGAAAACCGGCACTGATGACGGGGAGAGATTAATGGGGTGAGGGATGCAGTTTTATAAAGGGGATGAATACCAGCGGTTTTTCAATCCCTTAAGTTGCAAAAATAAGGAAGTTTATTACGAATGTATCCTTCGTCTGATTGCCAAATCGAAGGCCGTTCCTGTTTTGTACGAAACAGACGCAAGGGATACTTTGGTTTTGTATTTGCAAAATTGCACTTGCGAATTGCAGGAGGAAGATGAGGGGGTTTTTGCAGGTGAATCCGTAAGCAGTTCCAAGTCAGAGGTGGAGAATGCGGCTGCCGTTTTGCGGTATTTTCGCTATTGCGGCTGGTTGACAAAAAAAGAAATTGGCAGGAACGGGGATAATGTGGCCACGGTGCATCCCTATTGTTTGAAGCTTATAGAGGCCATTGAGAGGATTTTCAATCGTAATAATTCGGCTGCCCTGACCAACTATATTTTCGCCATCTATGATGTGTTGCATTCTGTTTTTGTAACTGAACACGGACGTACCCATCGTCCTTATTCCAATATTTTGGTTCCGGCTTTGGATAATGTGGCTGATTTGAATAATGAATTATTGGCCTTGAAGGACAGTATCCGTTTTATTATGAAGCAGGTATTGGGCTTGACTGAGACCAATGCTTTGGGACAGTTCCTGTTAAAAAATTCCATGATGGAGAAATTTTTCAGGGACTATTTCTTTATCAAGAAGGATGGCATGATTCCCGGTTATATCGGTGAAATTGTCAGGATGTTGCATAAAATCAGAAGACACGAAGTGTACGGAAAGATGGTTGCGGAATATCAACAGTTGTACGAAGGGGATATGGCCGGTGCCAAGGCGGTGGTGGATACGGGTTTGGCAAAGATTGAAAATTTTATCAGCTATACCTATGTTCAGGAAATGGATTATATCGATAAAAAAATTAACAGCTATTACAACTTGTACGCAACCCGTATTTTGATGGTGATAAGCAGTAAGGCGGACATGCAGTCCTATTTGAATGATTTGCTGTTGCAGTTGAAAGATGTACCGACGGAGGAGCGGAACGAAATTTTACTGGAATTGTCCGAAGCATATAATTTGCAAAGCTATGGGTTCATTGGGGTCAAATCTTTGGCAAGACGGAAAAAAGCAACTCCTAATAGCGATAGTAAGCCCTTGGTTATAAGCTCTTTGTCCGAGGCGGAAAAACGGAGGATGACGGAGGAGCTTTTGGCGGCTAATGAAGATTTGTATGCGGTGGGTAAAGCGAAGAGCTATTTTGAAAAATTGTTGCAGGGGGAACAGGAAAGGTTGTTGGAGCCGGAGATGATAAAGAGCCGGTTTGATGCCATGATGATGGCGGCCTGTGTCATTTACAGCGGCACGAGGGATTTTGGTTTTGCGGTACAGTTTTTGCCGGGTATGTTGCAAACGGCAGTGGCGGATATCAGGATGTTGAAGATTAAGAGAATGAAAAAATGAGCGATTTGAAATTGAATTTGTCAATAAGAGAAGAAAATGGACTTTTGTTCAAGCGTTGTGTACGCAAGCTGCTGGCTTCCACTTTTATTGTGGGGGACAAGGACGAGCGGTTATATGCTTTCGTCAGCAGGGAGTCCAACCGTCAGGATTTGTCGGATTATCTGCGGATGATAGGGTTTGATGTTGCAGTGGACAACAGGTTGAGAATTGCCATGTTGAGGGTTCATGATGCGGATGAGGAAACTGTGGGGCTGAAGCAGGCCAATGTGGTGCGTTTTTCTACGGAGCAGTACCATTTGTTATTGGTGTTGTGGCAAGTGTACCTGGAGAATTTCGGTAATTTGGATGAGGACAGCATACTGAGTGGCAAAACAGGGAAAAACATCATAACTTTGGGTGATTTGGTGGATAAAATTCAGGCCTACGGGGTGGGAGCCGATAAGGGGACTTTGTGGGCTTCTTTAAAGCTTTTTAAGAAATATGATTTGTTGAATTATGATGCGGAGAACCGTTCTGAAGAGTCAGAAATTACTCTTTATCCTTCGTTGCAATTTGGTTGGGACGAGAAGCAGTTCCGTATAGTGGCCGATGAATATTTGCGAAAAGCGAAAGCTGATAATGAGACGGATGGAGCGGAGGGGACGGAAGTATGAGTGAGAGAATGATAGTGTATTTGCAGAAAATCCGCATGATAAACTGGTACGGATTTAATCAGATTACCGTTCCTGTGGGAAAGTTTACCCTGATTGCAGGAAAAAACGGTAATGGCAAATCCGTGCTTTTGGACGGAATTAAATATGCACTTTATGGGGATACGGTTTTCAATAAATCATCCGAGAATAAAGGTTCTCGGACGGTTACATCATATACTAGAGGGTTGAAGGATGCCACCCTGGGAACTTATATGCGGCCTGCGGACCAATGCCCCAATGTTCATACCCATATTGTTTTGGAATTTGCAAATGAGGTTAACCGTTTTATTCTGGGGACGGTGATTGACACGGATGCGGGCAACAATTTCCGTACTTTCAGGTATGAAGTTAAAGGGAGAAGGATAGAGGATTTGCCCCTGACGTTCACAAATGACAAAGGGGAGATTATCCCCGTGAACCACCGCCAGTTGCAGGAAAAATTAGGGGTGCCCATGTTGGATAATAAGGAAGGTCTGCAATTTTTTATGCAAAGGACTGGGCTGCGGTTTGAGGAATCCCAGTTATTGGAATTTCGTCGCAAACTTCGGAATATCATGAGTTATGACCCCGGCGCCAAGATAGACCAGTTTATAAGGGAAAGTGTATTGGAAGAAAAGAAAATTGATTTCAGCAAATTGGTGGAGGCCAAAAACAATATTCAAAACTTGAAAAACGGCATTCAGGGTATTGATGAAGAAATTAGTGCTTTGGATGGGGTTTTGCATGCTTTTGAAGAAAAAGAAAAATGTGAAAATACTTTATTCATGGATGATGTCAAGCAGAATTATCAGGAGATGCAGACTTGCCGGCAAAAATTGGATGAGTCGGCAAAGGCCATGGAGTTGGCCAGAGGGCTGATTGCTGAAGATGAGCAGAAAATAAAACTGGTACAGGAACGGAGGGGAGGTTGGATATCTCAGTTAGGTGAAGTCAGGGTTCAAAAGGCCGGTATGGATTGTGATAAGGTTATTGCTGTGGCCAAGGCAGAGCTGGAGCGTCAGAAAGAAAATTTGCAAAAATTGCAGCAAGAGAAAAAAGTTTTGGAAGATTTTCAGCAGTGGGTAAATGCTTTGACGGAATTCTTGGCGGAGCATCAGATTGGGGTGGAAAAAAGAGAAGTTTTACAGGGACTTGCCGGTAAGGACTACAGCGTTAGTGAAAAGACCCTGGCTGTGCAAGTACTGCAACAGCAGTTGCGAAAAGAACGGGACGGAAGAATGGAAGCCCTGATGCGTTTGAAGGATGCTATTGGGAAAAATGAGAGGGATAAGAATTTTTACCGACAAATTGTGGAGGATTGCCGGGCTCACAAAACAACCTACAGTGAGTTGCCGGATTATTTGCTGTTGAAGCAGGAGATAAATAAGGAGCTGGAAAAGCGGAACGGTAAGTCCGGGGCCTGGCTGGCCTGTGAAATGGTTACAGGGTTGCAGGATGAGACCTGGCGGAACACCCTTGAGACCTACTTGGGGCGGAGACGCTATACGGTGCTGGTGGAACCTGAAGATTACAATGTGGCGGATGAGGTTTTGAACAGATTGAAGAACCCCAAGGCCCATTTGTTTAATACTGCCATTTTGATGAAAAAAACTTTGCACAAGGTGGAGAAATCGGCGGCTGATTTTATCCAAACTAAAAATGCGGTTACAAGACAATATTTTGACTATCAGTTGGGTCGTTTTGCGGCTGTGGATATGCAGGATGTAAAAAAATATGAAAACGCCCTCAGCAGGGAGGGCAGGGTCAGCGTGTCCATGGACGGCTATTTCTTAAATTTTGCCCAGTTACGTTATTACTATTTGGGAAACAAGGCCCTGGAACTGAATCGGCAACGGGCAGAAAAATCGCTTAAAAAATTGACGGCTGAGGGTGAAGATTTACAACAACAACTAAGCGTGTTAGTGAAAGAGAAGAATTATTTGGAGCAGGCAGGCGGAGCGTTTGTTCCTTGCAATTATGATGCTTCGTTTTTGTGTCAGGAGGTGCAGGCGGAGATTGACAGGTGCAAACAGAATTTGCGGAAGTTGAAAAAGGCCCAGGAGCAGGATTCCGTGTATATGGAGTTGTGTTACCAGGAAGAAGATTTGGAACGGAACATTCAGGCAACGGAGCGGGAGGAAAATTCTCTTAGGGATCATCAGTCCCGCCAACGTACGGAATTACAATATAACCAGAAAATATATGATGAGCAAGAAGCTTTGCTGCCCCAGTTGCAACAGGCAGGCCAAAATCTGAAAGAAGAAAATTCCTTACTGTATGACCGGGCGGTAAAAGATTATGAAAATCACTTGTTAAAAGGTCCTAACAGTATGGGAGGAGTATTGAAGGACCGAAAACGAGCGGAGCGGAATTTGGAAGAAGCCAAGGGCATTTTGAGCCAACGGCAGGCGGCTTATGCTGTGCGTTTCACGGGTGCCAAAATTTTGGACATGGGGGCCGACCGTAGTGTTTATGAGGACAGAAAAAAGAAAATTTGGATGGATGACCGGCAGGAAATTCAGCATAATCTTAAGGTGCAGACCGGAAGATATGAAGAGATTTTTAAGAATGAATTTGTGCTGACAATTTTACAATACTGCAACGAAGCCAGGGATCGGTTGAGACGTATCAATTTGGAGTTGAAAAATTTGCAATTCAAAGACAAATATGCTTTTCAGGTGCAATTTGTGAAGGACGGTTCCCGTTATGAGAAGATAATAGATTACGCAAAATTTTTGCAGGAACGGGTGAAGGGGTCTGATGAAGGACAGCTGACATTGGAAAGTATGAGTTCCGTCAGTAACGAGGAAAGTGCGGAGTTGGAACGTGAAATTCGCCGTGCCATTAACGAAATGTTGGCTACGGAAGACAGGAATCAGCTGGATAATTACGCTGACTACCGCAACTATATGACCTATGAAATTCTTCTGACAAATGATGTTTTGCAGGAGGCAAAATTATCCAGACAGAGCGGTTATAACTCAGGGGCGGAGGTGCAAATCCCTTATTTGTTGGTTTTGATTTCTGCTTTGCTGATGATTTACAACAGGAAGGATAATTGTACTCGTTTAGTATTTATTGATGAGCCCTTTGCTAAGATGGATCCTATCAACGTACAGGTAATGCTGGATTTCATGAAGAGCCAGGAATTGCAGATGGTATTCTGTGCCCCGGATAAAACAGAATTGCTGGGCAATGCCTGTGATGTGATTTTACCGGTGTTGCGTCTTGGTCACGATATAATGGAAGTAGGAACTGTACAGATGAAGGAACCGGCAGCATGAAAAATCTTGAAGAGAAATTATTGGTTTTGCTAATTGAGAAATTCCGTTCCAGCAAAAAAGACAGGGGTGATAATCTTATCCAACGTCGGACAGCGGTTAAACCGGAAAAAATCTACCAGTTTTACAGGGACAATGTGAAGGGTGATTTTGATAAAATCAGGGCAGTGAACAAGGTGGCGGAAGAACTGCAAAAGCGGGGCTGGATTACTGCGGAAAAACGGGATTTTAGCGATGAACTGGAAATCATTTACCTGTGTGATACACATCTTCACGAGATAGAAATTTATTTGGAAAATGAGTATGGCTATGTTCCTAAGGATGCCAAACTGCAACAATTGGAGGCCTTGTTGGGGCGGTATGCCCAAACCACTCCTTTGTGCAGGATGGAGTGTCAGAAATTGCGGAGCCAGTTGGATAAACGTAAACTTCCTGCCAACCTGAATGAATTGGAAGACTTGTTTAAGACACTTGTTTTTCTGGAAAATAATGTGCGGGCGCTTTACTTTCGAGAACTTTCCATGGAACTCTTTGGTGATTCAAAATATTTTGAAAAGAATGTCTTGAAAAGGATATGCGGTATATTGCATAAATACAACCCTGCCGAACAAGATGAAGGAATTTTAGATGATGAAATCTTGGAAAATTACCATGTTTTTAAGGAACCGCAAACAATTCGTATGCAGGGTAATTTTTGGTTGAAAATAAAAGGGAAGATTGTTGATTGTTCTGTTTTTACTGGGGGAATAGAGTTTACAGCAGAAGATTTACAGGGACTGGAACGTGTATCTGTAGAAGCGAAGAGTTTTTTAACAGTTGAAAATTTGACTTCTTTTTTGCGTTACCGAGCCAAAGATGCGGTTACTTTCTATTTGGGCGGCTATGCCAATCGTTTCCAAAGAGATTTTTTGAAAAAAGTTTATGCGGACAATCCTTTCGTTCAATATTTGCATTTCGGGGATATAGATGCGGGCGGATTATGGATATTGGACCATTTGCGGAGGGTTACAGGAATTTCTTTTGCGCCGTATCACATGGCAGTTGAAGATTTGCAAAATCCCCAGTTTCAGAATTGTTTACATTCCCTGACAGAAGAAGACAGGCATCGTTTAGAAAACTTACGCTCAAAGCAAGAATTTTCAACTTTGGTAAATTATATGTTGGTTCATAATGTGAAATTGGAACAGGAGATTATCAGCTATAGTTTGAAAAAAAGGGAATAAGTTTGGAGTTTTGTGTTATAGTGTAACTAATGTATCACTTGTGACTCACAAAAAATTACTAACTGATAAAGCTGTTGACAGTATTGTTTTATGTGTTATAATTGTTTATCAATTTAATGAACGCAGTGAAGGAGAGTCCGTTGGGGGAGTTGTGGAGAGAGTTGCCGGGTGGTGCGAGGCAGACAGCAAAGCAACGGTTCCGCTCTGGAGCGGCCGGCGATGAGTCGGACGGGGTTAGCCCGATACAGCTTGTGTGATGAAGTTGGCCTTAGGGCAACTTGGGTGGCACCGCGAGAATCTCGTCCCAAGACAGGGGCGGTTTTTTATTTTGCAAAGGAGAGAAAATGAGAGCATACAATTTCAACGCAGGTCCCAGCGCCATGCCTTTAGAAGTCCTGCAGGAGGCGCAAAAGGAGTTTTTGGACTACAAAGGCACTGGCATGAGCATCATTGAGATGAGCCACAGGAGCAAGGAATATGAT
>JAZLMD010000132.1:0-2332 GCA_045598465.1 Acidaminococcaceae bacterium
ATTATTAATGTTGTGCTGAGAAATCCGAAGATAGACCTGATGATTAACTATGGGGAAAACTCCGCTGTGTGCAATTGGACGGCGGTGGCTTTGGCGGAAGAATTGGTGGGCACCGGGTTCAAACGGGCCGCCATCGGTGAGCGGGATGACCCTGATTTCGTTATTAGGGGCTATGCCAAATACAGTGATGGCGGTGATGTGGGCCAATTTATCGGTGACGGTAAAAAGCGTACCGGCACCAAGTCCGCCAGGGTGACGGTGGCGGCGGAACTCCATCAGATGTCTACGGGCAAAACCGTTGCCCTGGGTAGTAAAACGGTGAGTGCGGTGGCGGCGGGCAAGGAATATGCCCTGCAGAAGGCAGCACAAAAAGCAGGTTCGGAAATGGGAAAATATATTGTTGAGCAATTGTTGATTTTGGGCAGCGGCCCGGCGTTGAAGGAGGAGAAAAAATGAAAAAAACTTTGGTTATGAGTGTTTTGGCAATGGGTTTGAGCGTTACCGCTTTGGCGGCAGGCAGTTTGGCTACGGTGCCGGGGGCCGGTGTGACCGTAACCAAAAAGGTGGTTCAGAATGCGGCTCCCGCTGCTGCGGCCCCTGCCGGCCAGCGGACCATGGACAGCGTTGTGAACTGGGACAAGGGTGCGGATGCGGATATTGTGGTTATGGGCTTCGGCAGGAGCAATGACGGCAATATGCTGATGGCCCGGCGGGCGGCAGTGGTTGACGGCTACCGCAATCTGGCTGAGACCATTGGCGGTGTCCAGATTGATGCGGATACCCTGGTTATGGAGGCCATGACTAAGAGCGATTCCATCAGGACCAATGTAAGTGCGGTGGTGAAGGGAGCCCGTATTGTGGAGGAGGGGCAGTTGGCCGGGGACAAATACTACGTGAAGATGAGCTTGCCCCTGTATGGAGAAAGAACCTCTGTGGCGGCGGCCATATTGCCGGAAGCCATGAAAAACATTGCCTATGAGGCACCGGAAAAAGTGACAAAGAAGTCCACCGTGCTGGACAAGGAAACATTTAAGGAAGTGAAAGGATTGAAGTATTCGGGTATTGTTGTGGATTGTCGCGGTTTGGGGCTGGACTGCACCTTTGCCCCCCAGATTTTGGATAGTAACGGCAGGGGAATTTATGGCATTGAAAACATTGACAAGGATTTTGCCGTCAGCAAAGGCATGGTGGAATACAGCAAGGAGATGGATTTTGTCATGAGCGGCAGGAGCCGTGCCGGCAGCAATCCCCTGACGGTTAAGGCCAATGCTGTAAAAGGCGGGACGAACAGTGTGAACCATGTGAATGCGGTGGTTTCCCCGGAAGATGCGGACAAAATTTTATTGGCAATGCAGAACAACAGGAAATTGTTGGATGATTGTGCAGTCGTATTTGTAAGATAAAAAACAACTTGACAGGTAACGCAAAAAACTTCCCGCCGGCTGTGCCGGTGGGAAGTTTTTTTGAGGGAAATGGGTTTATTTCCGCTGATTGGTTGTTTGGTAACTTAAAGTAATAAATTTAGTTGCAAAATATTATTCAATCAGTATAATTAAAGTAACTTGAGAAGGAGGATGGACATGAAAAAGATAGTTTTGGCCACTGTGCTGGCTATGTCAATGGGTGCCACCGCTTTTGCGGATAGGTACAATCCTTATGACGATATGTTCAAAATGCAGTCCGTTCAGGAAAGACGCATGGGTGTGGCCCAATGCAATTACCTGTTGAAGGACGAGAATTCTGCTCCCGTGGCAGGCGGGTTGCTTACCTATGTGAACTGGGAGAACCGTCAACTGACAGCCACTGCTGATGGTCAGGGACGTGTACATTTGGAATTTACCCAACCGGGATTCGTTCAGTTGGTTTCCGTACAAATCGGTGGGGTTGAATACCGGGTAATCGGTGATGATATCAGCGATGATATCACTTACAAGGACGTGGGCAAGGGCAAGGTGGAGTACTATGTTTTGCAAAGGAACTCCGCCAACCGTGCGATGTATGTTTTTGATGCGGATTGAATAGGAGGCGTGAAACTATGAAAAAATCTTTAGCACTGGCCATGGCAATGGCTATGGGGGTAACGGCTTCCGCTTATGCGGCCAACCCTTTCAGTGATGTGCCTGCGGGGGATTGGGCCTATGATAGTATTGCCCAATTGGCGGCCGCCGGCATAATTGAGGGTTATGGTGCTACCTTTGGCGGCGACAAGCTGATGACCCGTTATGAAATGGCTCAGATTGTTGCGAAGGCAATGGCCAAAGGCGCCAATACTGACAAATTGGCAGCTGAATTTGCCGATGAATTGGATGCTCTTGGTGTTCGGGTGTCAAAA
>JAZLMD010000133.1:0-4660 GCA_045598465.1 Acidaminococcaceae bacterium
AGCAACACATTCACAATATCCGCAAAAACATCATTGTATGATTCAAGAGTTTTCTCTGTCAAATCTTTCTCTGCCATTCCGCACCTCGTGTACTTTCTTGTGATTGAATTATAACACATTCCAACATTTGTTGCAATAAAAATATGTCGCTTCGCTCCAGGGCATTAGGCATTAGGCATTAGGCATTAGTGAAGTCACTACAATGCGAACGTTTTGTCTTCTTGTTATCCCTCTCACAAAACTCTTTCATCAAAATTCTTTCACCAAAATTTGATTGCAACGTGAAAAACTGTTTTTTGTATTACGTCATTTTTGTTAAAAGTGACGTCTCTCAAAAATCCCATTATCACGTAACAAACAAAAAAATTCCTCTGCTTTCAAGCGAAGGAACTTTTTACTGCTACCTTTTCTCAAAACTTAAGCACTCTGATGTGCAAAGCTACGCTTTGCCCGGGTGCGATGTCGCTACGCTCCAGGGCATTAGGCCTTAGGTATTAGGCCTTAGTAAAGTCACTGCAATGCGGACGTCTTTTCTTCTTGTCGGAGTTCCGCCCTCATCCGCTTCGCTCCGCTCAGCACCTCCCCCCCCAGGGGGAAGGCAAGAAACTCCGCACACCGCTGACTTCCCTGAACCCTGTTGGCTGATGGCTCAACCCTGCTCTAATCACAGGAACATCTTACCTTTAATTTATAACTTCTAACTTATAACTTTTAACTTCTTTTCCCCTGTCGCCTTCAACGGAGAATAACAGTGCAAAAAAATTCGCCTGTCGAAAATTCGACAGGCGAAAAATGAAATACTGCCTTTTTAGTTCAATTCCGCTTCCACCCGTTCCAAAATGAAGCATAAATCACTGAGACGGTTGATGCAAACCAAAACGTTTTGGTTGACTTCTTCCTGTTCCTGCAAACGGAGCAGGTTACGTTCCGCCCGACGGGTGGTGGTTCTTGCCAAATCCAAAGCCGCCGCACCGGGATTGTCTCCGGGGATTACAAAATGACCCAGAGGTTCCAGTTTTTCGTCAAACTTATCGATGGTACTTTCAAACAATTTTACATGCTCTTCCGTGATATAAGGTTGGCCTCCAATGCTGGCCACGTCCGCCATCAAGCTCATCAGAAGTCGTTGCACCTTAATTATAGTTGCTTTAACGTCCTGATGTTGGCAAAGAGAACGGGCCAGACCCAGTGCGGAGGTAATTTCATCCACGCTGCCATAGGCCTCAACTCTGACGCTTTGTTTTGGCACTCTCTGTCCTGTGTATAAGCCGGTGGTGCCTTTGTCCCCTGTACGGGTATATACTGCTGCTTTCATAGTCACTCCTCAGAATACTATTTCTTCCTTTTTGAAGAAGTTGTTTATTTCCCGCTCCGCCGCCTCCGGGCTGTCGGAGCCGTGGACAATGTTTTCACCAATGGAGAGGCCGTAGTCGCCACGGATGGAGCCGGGCACTGCCTCCAAGGGGTTGGTGGCCCCGTTCAACTGACGTACCGCCTTAATGGCATTGTCACCGGCGATGACAGCCGCCACCAGAGGGCTGCCGGTGATAAAATCTACCAATTCACCAAAGAAAGGTTTGCCTTTATGCTCCGCATAGTGGAATTCGGCCTGTTCTTTGGTGGCATTAATCAGTTTCAATGCGGCGATAGTCAATCCCTTCCGTTCGAAACGGGAGAGGATTTCGCCAATGGCGTGAATTTTGACTCCGTCCGGTTTAATCAGAAGTAGGGTCTTTTCCATAGTTTTTTAACTCCTTTCAAGCTTGTAAAATTTGTTGATATTTTTTTGTGTCCATTTGCCTTACCATCTCAGTGATAAGTTTCACCGCCCCAAGATAGTCGTCCAAATGAATGACACTTTGATGACTGTGGATATAACGGGTGGGGATGCTGAAAGTCAGGGTGATAACACCTTCACCACTGATATGGATACGCCCGCCGTCGGTGGCCCCGCCTTCGCTGACGCTGATTTGGGTGGGCACTTTCAACTTTTTAGCCACTTCCAAAGCAAAGTCACGCAAAGCAGTGTTGGGAATCATCCCCGCATCATAAACCGTAATGGCAATGCCCTGACCGATTTTGGCAGCAGCCACTTCATCCGCCACACCGGGAGTACCACCTGCCACACAAGTGTCGATAATGAAGGCCACATCCGGCTTGAGCATATTCACACTGGTCTGGGCCCCTCTGAGTCCCACTTCCTCCTGCACCGTAGCCACGCCAAAGACAGTGTTCTTGCCGGGTTTGGCGGCAAGATTTTCCATAACATCCGCCATAACGGCACAACCGATGCGGTTGTCCCAGGCCTTGCCCAAAAGGGTTTTGCCGTCCCCCATTTGGGCCATTTCCGCATAAGGGGTAACAAAGACACCTTCCTTGACCCCCAGTTTACGGGCTTCTTTTTCATCCTTAACGCCAATGTCAATATACATGTCCCGTTTCTGTACCATTTTGGTCCGCTCTACAGGGGCCAAGATATGGGGCGGTTTGGAACCGATTACACCTACCAAATCACCCTTGGTGCCGTGTACCGTAACCCTTTGACTGAGCATCACCTGCTCCCACCAGCCGCCCAGGCAGACAAAACGTAAAAAGCCCTCTTTGGTAATGTGTTTAACCATGAATCCTATTTCATCCATGTGGGACGCCAACATAATTTTCGGAGCATTCTTGTCTTTGCAGACATTGGTAAAAACCACGCTGCCCAGTTTGTCATAGCTGACCTGGGCCTTCCCTTGCAATCTTTCCAGCATCAGCTCTTTCATGCGGCCTTCGTCCCCACTGACACCGCAGGTCTCACTAAACCTTTTCAACCATTCCAGCTGCTTATTCATCCTGTAGTTCCTTTCTCCTCAATCCGTCACTTTCAGATGCGACTTAGTAACTTAGCACTCCACGCTTAGCACTCTATTTCCCCATCTTTGCCGCCTGCTCACGCAAACGTTTTACCCTGTCGGCCGTAGCCGGATGTGTACTGAGCAAACTCTTCATATTCGCCCCTGCAAAGGGGTTGATAATGAACATGTGAGCCGTGTTCTCCGTGGCATAGGCCATGGGACGGGCATTTTTCGCATAACTTTCAATTTTCAAAAGCGCATCCGCCAGTGCGTTGGGGTTGCCGCTGATGTTGCCACCACCCTCATCTGCCAGGTATTCCCGGCTACGGCTGATGGCCATCTGGACAAGGGCAGCTGCCACCGGTGCCAAAACCATAATCAAAATGCTGAAAATAGGATTACGACTGTTGCCGTTCTCATCCCTGCCGCCACCAAAGAACACTCCACAGCGTGCCACCATGGTAATCATACCCGCCATGGTTGCCGCCACCGTGCTAATCAAAATATCACGGTTTCTTACGTGGGTCAATTCATGTGACAAAACCCCTTCCATTTCCTCCTGATTCAGCATGTTGGCCAAACCCCGGTTGACGCAAACCACCGCATGTTCCGGATTCCGCCCCGTTGCAAAAGCATTAGGAATATCGGAATTCACAATGTAAACCCTTGGCATGGGCAAGCCAGCCCTGGTGGCCAATTTTTTTACCGTTCCATAAAGTCCGGGAGCAGTTTTTTCATCCACCTGAATCGCATGGTACTGGGCCAATACCATTTTGTCGCAATTCCAATATACCAACAGATTCATCACCACAGAGAAAATCAACATGGTCTGGAATCCCTGCAATCCACCAAAATAATTGCCCAAACCGGACAAAATACCGGTCATCAATGCCATCAATAATGCTGTTCTCACAATTTTTTTCCTTTCTTAGTAAAGCAAATCCGTGACAGGAACAAAGGTTATTCCCGTTGCCTTAAATTCATCAATATATTTCTGCCACATAGCTACTGTGTTGGGACGGGCATGGCAAATGGCTATGGCGCTGCCATTCCGTTCCGCCATGGCCATGACCTTATACACCTCTTCCCTGATGGCCTCAGGATTGGTACTGTTATCCAGGAATTTGTCGTTCATACAGGTCTTAACCCCCATTTCCCTGGCCACATCCCTGGCTATGGTATCGCCATTGGTTTTGCTGTCCAGGAAGAAAAGGTTTTGCTGTTTCAGCACCTCCAGCACTGCTTTCATTTTGTTCCTGTCAACAGTAATCTTTGAACCTTGATGGTTGTTAACACCCACCACACCATAAAGGTTTTGCAAATGCCGTTTGGTAAGGGATGCTGCCTGCTCATCCGTCATTTCGCTGACAATGGTATTGGTCCCTTCACTCATAGCCGCCCTGTTGATAGGTTCCATAGGAAGATGCAACAATGCCACCCTGCCCTTGCCATTGACAGTTGCAAGGATATCACTGCTGAACTCCTTCCCCGGCAATATGGAGAAATTAAAGGGAATATCCAAATTCAGCAAAGTACGTATGGGTTTGATATCCGTTCCACAATCATCAATCACAATGGCCAACTTTCCCGCAAAATGCCGCTGCATTTTATCAAGTTGTTCCTTGGTTTTACCCAAGTTCAGATTGTTGAAGAAAATCAAAGTGTCGGACACAAAGTTCCGCTTGCCGTTGCCGGCCTTTACCGCCACGCCAACCTGTATTTTGTAACCGTCATACTTTTCATTGTAAAGGGCTTCTTCACCGCCAATGTATACCAAACCGGTACCAATCAGCTTGGATTTTATCAGCTCTGCCGCATCTTTC